>JADHMO010000003.1 GCA_016779995.1 Flavobacteriales bacterium | reverse complement strand
ATAGTTGTATAGTCTACGCAATCTTCAAAAGTTTTATTTTGACTATATGCTATCAATTCATTGGTTTCAGTAAAGTAAACTCCAAAAAAATCATAATCAGCAGATAATTTTTTAATATTACTATTAAATTCTTCACGAGAACTTTTTTTGGTAAATGTAGAATATCTGTCAAATGCAGAATTATAAACTCGAAAGCCATTATTTAATATTTCTTCTCGACTAACTTTTTTCACATACGTAGACTTAAAAGCACGCCTAACTTTACTTCTTGTATTTGAACTTAATTCATCCATTCCAGAAAATGAATCTTTTATAATGTACCAAAACTTAGTTTTTGAAGAGCTGTCGAAATCAGAAGTCCATCGAGCAAAATATATCTTTTTCAAAATGCTAATGTGAGAAGTTATATCTCCTTTTTCAATCTCCACATTCTGATTAGGCGCAAGGCTGGGAATGATACCAAAGTTATAATATTTCCAATTCTTCAAATTCATATATTAAATCAAATAGCTTATTTGCTTAATAAGTTCTTATACATTTTTAACAACTTTTTAGACTCACTTTCCCAAGAATATTTAGACGAAGCTGAAACAGCATAATCACTAATTTCGTTTAATGATGAACTGTCTAAAATATTCATCATTACTTCAGCTAAATCAGTAGGTGAATAAGGGTCTACACACCAACCTACATTATTATCTTCGACAATTTGCATATAAAGAGCAAAATTAGAGGTTATGGTGGGTAAGCCTATTGCCATATATTCAAACACTTTTGTTGGATACGAACCCACATAATTACCAATAGGTTTTAAAACTGCTAAACCTGCGATACATTTTGATGATATTGCATATCCTTCATCTAAATTCATTCTACCATAAAAAATAATCTTATCTCTGATTTTAGGATATTTAGCCCAATTTATTTCATCAAAAACTCTTCCAATGAAATGCATCTTGAAATCATAGTTTTTAGAATCTAAAATATTAAGAGCATCAAGAATCGTATCTAGTCCTCTATCATTACTAATAACTCCAATATAAAAGAATTCGTTACCAGTTCTATTTACATTTTTAAATTGCTTTAACAATTGAAGTTCTGGAAAGTTTAAAACGACGTCAAATTTATGTTTAGACTTTTGATTTTTATAGATTGTAGAATAGGAATTTTCGGCTATTATAACACTAAAAGATTTGGTGAAAATAGTGTTTAAAAAAGAAAATAAAAAGCTGAAAAAGTTAGCAAATACTGGACTAAGCCACTGTTTATCTTTTATCTGTTCTCCAATATTTTCATGAACATCAAAAATAACCGGCTTACCTAGTAATCTGAACAATAAACATAGAGGGGCTAACTCTGGGTCGTGAAAGTGGTAAATATCAGCTTCTAATTTTTTAGCTTGAAGAAATACTTTTAGAGTAGTAATGAATATTCTTGAAAATCTATTGATTGGCTCACCAACATCTATGATTTTAACATCATACTTAGTCTCGTCACCAAGACCATCTGCAATCACTAAATGTGTATCGTATCCATTTTTTTGAAGTGTTACACATTCTTTAAAAAATACCCTAGTATCGTTTCTTGGATGTACT
The DNA here is from genome assembly GCA_016779995.1 of Flavobacteriales bacterium. Lineage (NCBI taxonomy): Bacteria > Pseudomonadati > Bacteroidota > Flavobacteriia > Flavobacteriales > Flavobacteriales bacterium. Next base: position 172,013 of record JADHMO010000003.1, on the reverse strand, counting down.
GATGATAAATGGCAAACTTTCATCAAATTTCTATTTCATAAACGATTTTACATCTCTAAATAATGCTATAACAAAACCTAAGAAAAGAAAACCAAAAGATAAAACTCCAACTCTAAATAAAGTTCTGGAAGTAGGTTTTCTATAAACTGGAAAATTAGATACGAAAGATAATGGCTTGAGTAATTCCAAATCTCTCTCTAAAGCTTGTTTTTTCTCATACAATTGAATAATCTGATTCTGTAAAGACTCACTATTATCATTTGCAATAGAAATCGTACTCATTTCGAAATCAGTTTTATCATTCAAATTGCTTCTGTAGGATTGTAAATCTTTAATTTCTTGATCTAAATATTTGATTAATTCAGGGGACTGTTTTTGAAATAGTGAATAGTTCATGTTTGAATATCCGTTATTGTTGAAATAATTTAGAAAACCATCACTAACACTTTTTATAGATTGATTGTCTGTCACCTTGATTGTTATAGAAAACTGAGATAATTTTTGTCTTCTATTTTCTAAGTCTAATTCATAGGATTGTTCCGCCTCAATAAATTTGACTGTTTCAGCTATATCCTCAGAAATTTTAAGCTTATTTGCTAGAATTAAATATTCTTCATTTTCAATTATTTTACCTAACCCATTAACCATATCAATAGCTATCTTTTGGTCAATGATAGGGTACTCTAACTCACTAGGGTCAATGATACCTTCAAAATATGACAATCCTGACGTTGCCGTAGCTGAAGTTTCATAATATGGTGCTTTTAAATTATCATATAAAAAGCCTAAAACAACACCTATCACAAAAAATGATAAAATAAATTTCCATTGTCTTTGCGAAAAATTGAGTATTGATTTTAATAAATTAAATATTTCCATAATGATTGTTTTAAGATTTTATTTGTTGCTGAGCTGTTTTGCAAATGTATATAAATATAAAAAGATAAATTGTCCAAATGAACAATGATGAACTTGATGAAAATAGTAATAGATTAAACATTAAAACTTGAACAACTAAATCGTATTCTTTTAAAAAAATATTTTTTACAATGAGATAAATATTCAATAATGTAAAACCTAAAAGTGCTAAAACACCACTATTTATAAGGATTTCAAAAATATAGGAATGCGGATTAACAATGTGTGACAAATTAGGGTCGTTAATAGACTGAAAATATTGTAATGAGTAATCAACTCCATATCCTAATCCATAGCTAGAAAATATAGACATAATAGAGTGTTTATAAAGATAAAGCCTTATCGAAGTAGATTGCCTATCAGAAAATAATAAATCTGTTTTCAACTCTTTTAAACCGTCTAAAAATTGTATATACCAATTGGGCTCAAATACTGTTATGCCAACAAGCAATATCAATACGCCAAGAATTGATGAGTAAGCCAATTTGAAAGGATATCTAAATCCTAAAAAAAGTAAAGAAACTAATAGTGAAATTCGACTCTGTGAATAATATGCTATTATTAGGTGGAAACATATCATTGCAAAAAGCCATAGTATTGATAATGTTTTTTCTTTATCATATGTACTTAACAAATACATAAACATTAGCGTAAAAATAGAAGCGAAGTCATTAGAATTATAATAAACTACCGTTGGTGAATATCTTAACCAATATGGGGCATCGAATAAGTCAGATGTAGGTAAATGATTACCCGTGATGATTTCGTAAAAAGCATACAATCCATAAATGAAATAAAACAATAGGGTTACACCATTAAAAATTTTAAAAAACTTTTTTGTGTCGGTAAGATATGTGAGAAAAAAAGTCAGAATTAAACCGAATAAAAAAGTAAAGTTTAGTATTGAGTTTAACTCATAATTGTAACCGAATAATGTGTGCCTTAAAAAACTTACGATATAGGTGTGAAAGAAATAATAAAGAAAAAACAATAGTGAAAAAATCAAAATAGGCTGTATTTTAATTTTTTCTCTCAATAGTATTGATTTTTGGAAAATAAGAACGGAAAAATATATAATTATGATAGGTAGAATTATCCTCAATGGATATAGATTTGGGCCTATTCCAAAGGCATTCATCAAATAGACTGATGACAAAAATAGTATCAAAAGAATATTAGTCATCGGCTATCTTTTCTGAATTATACTTAAGATTTAAAAATAATAGTAGCAACCACAATAATGAATTGACAAATAGAACGGACTCAACCATACCTAAAAATAAAATTGGTATAACAATAAGTGAGAAATCAGAATACTTAACAAGTTGATATTTAACATACTTGTAGAATATCAAAAAAGAATAAAATAACACGAAGAAAATTCCTAAGTTAGATGATTCGTTGATAAACGAATTATGCGCAGACTTTCCATCAATAAAGGTTGTTGATGGTCCACTTCCAAAGAAAATATGGATTATATCTTTTAACATTTTACTTATGATTTGCACCCACATGTCAAATCTTCCTGAAGTACCAGAATTTTGTATTTTATTAATTATTCTAATATCTGTTTCAGCAATAAAAGAATTAATCGTAAAGAAAGTGAAAATCACAAAAATAGATCCAAAGATGACATTTAAAAACAATCGGTTTGTCGATGTTGAAGACCTTATAAAATAAAGTGCTAGAAATATTGATATGAACATTAGTGAGCCCCGAGAATTAGAGTACAACAAGAAAAGCATTAGTATCGCAACATATATAAATTTATATATTGATTTTTTAAAACTCAACATTGCAAAAGCTATCATAAATGCCAAAAACATACCAAAGGAATTACTATTGATAAATATTCCTGATTCTTTGTCGAATCCTAAAAGCTCAGAATAACTATTTTCTATAAAAAACCACGATCCTACAAGTACTCCAGTGGTAAATAAGAATATAAGAGTATTAAGCAATTTATCGCTAAATCTTATTCCGTGAATAGAAAATAAAATGAGAATTAAAATAATGAAAATTGCAGTATTGTATCCGCCAGCATGTAAGTTATTAGCAGATATTAAACTTAATAAACAAAAAATAATTGCGGGAATTATAAAAATTAATGATCCAAAATCATATTTAAATCTAGTAAAATTTAACGAAATGAGTAATAGAAAAGAAAAAAGTACAATCTCGTTTAAAAATGAAAAAGATAAATCTACAAAAGAGTCTCCTAGTGATACTAAACCGAATATAACTACAAACAATATTGAATTGATATATGATAAAAATTTCATCTATTTTTTATAATTTTAGAATAAATTGATATCAATTGCTTTGAAATAATTTTTTCTGAAAAATTATCTACTATGTATTTTCTAATATAATCCGAATTGTAATTAGATTTTACAATTTTTAGCATTTCTTTATCCAAATCTTTTAAATCACAAAGTGTTCCAAGCATTGAATTCTTAATTATTGACTCAGGACCTTCTGATTTGGTAGAAAGAACGGGTAAACCACATGACATCGCTTCAATTAATACAACTCCAAAAGTTTCGTAGTAACTTGATAACACGAAACAATCAGCCTGCTGCATCTCAAATTTTACTTCATTCCTATTTTTTTTACCGACTAAATGTACTTGAAGTTCTAATTTTTCATCTCTAACAAAATCTAATAAATTTTTACGTTCAGAGCCGTCTCCGACAATTTTTAGCTGATAGCTATTTTGACCAAAAAAAGACTTCTTAAATGCTTTAATTAGTCCTAATTGATTCTTCTTCTTATCTAAATGACCAACATTCAAAAAAGTGAAATTTGTTGCATTAGATTTCTTTGAAGGAAGTGTAAAAAAATTAGTGTCTACAACATTTGGGATATACTTAAAATGCTCATTTGTCTTTTCTTCTAAGAGACTACAAAAAGGTTCACTTACAGCTATATTACATTCACTATTTGTAAATACTTGTTTGGCAAGTTGTAATTGTCTTTGGTTATAAATTCCTCGAGCAAAGCCTGATGAATGCTCGGTAACAACAAAAGGAATATTATACTTATCTTTAATCCATAAAGCTATTTCTCCAGCTAAAAAGGTATGTACATGAATCACGTCAGGCTTTCCATTTTCTATAATGTACTTTTTAAATAAAAACTTGCCTTCTTCAAATCTGATTTTCGCTGTTCTTTTTTTAAGTTTAGGAATAGATAAGAAAGGTCTAACATAGGTTTTTATTTTATCATCATCATAAAACTCGTCAGAAAACACAAAACGTTTAGATTTTAAAATATTATTAAACGTTATAGGCATGGGACAGATTACCCCAACTTTACATCCATTATTTAATAATGCCTTAGCCTGATCATAAAAGAATAATGAATTAACAGGGTTAAATTTATTCTTATATGCCGTAGTCAATAGTAAAACATGCATCTTAACGCTTTTTAAAAAAAATTGTAACCTTGTTTTTGTACAATTCAAAATCAGATATTTTCATAATAATAAAGTCATAATATGGGACGGTATTTTTTTTAGAAAATACAATAGATTTTATAATTACATCAAAGGTATAGGAAATTGAGGTTGCTATTGCTGCTCCATTAATGCCATAAAGTGGGATAAGCCATACATTTAAAATAAGATTTGTAAAAGCTATTACTATAGCAATGTAGGTATTTATTTCTGGATAACCTCTACCGATAAAATCGTTGGCAAGCACTCTACCCAAAGAAAAAATAATTACACCAGGTATTAAATATAAAAATGGTAAAATGCTTTCTGAAAAGTTCTCACCAAAAAGAATTATGATTATCCAATGACTTAAAAGTGCTAGAACACTACCCCCAATCAGCGATATAAATAAAGTATTTCTTGCAGCTAAGGAAGTAAATTTATTTTTAGATACGTCATCATTAAGGTTAGATATTCGAGCAAATAATACGGTTGAAACGGATTGAGAAACTGTCCATATCCTTTCGGACAATATTACAGCAATAGAATATAAGCCCACCGCAGAATTATCCATAAAATAAGCTATCAAAAACATATCTAAACGATAATTTAAAAAGGTCAGAACATTACTAAAATGACCTTTAATACCAAAATAAAAACTATCCTTTAAATAAGTTAGAGAATACTTTTTGGGCCATAATAAACCATAAGATTGATTCAGAAAATAAAAAGTGACAATTAACATTAATAATTGTGCGGATGCAAAACTCAAGATGGCTCCAATGACACCTAATTTTAATACCCAAACAAAAAAGATAGAGAAAATTAATAGTCCAAATTGGTTAAGAAGAACAATAAAATTAAATTTTTTAAACTCTTCCTTTCCCTGAAAAATAGTAGGTAGATTTTTTTGCGCAAAGAGTATTGGTAAAATTAATAAACTATACAACAACAATTGCTGACTAATATTTTCAAAAAAATAATCTTTATAAAAGAATACAACAAAAATTCCGACTAGAATAGAAAAAATACTTAACAAGAAAGAGGTTAATAAATTTGTTGAATAAATATCTATATCTGAATATTTCTTTTTGGCCACATAAAATACAGTAGAAGTTGATAAACCTGAATTAAAAAATGTATATAATAAGGTAGGAAGTAAAATCGCTAAAGTATATTGCCCTTGACCTTCTGCGCCTAGCGTTCTGGCAATTATCATTGTGGCTAAAATACCAAAACCTATACTCAGCACTTGTCTAATAATAGTTAAAGCCGAATTATAAAATACACCCCTATTCATAAATACTTAATTGGTTTTTAGCAATCTTGAGAATAATTAAAACTCTATAAATATAAAAAATTGACATCAGCACACTAAACAATAGTAAATAATGCTCAAAAATCCACAAATTAAAATATGCATACAATAAACTCCCCATAGATAAAACAAACATAATCAATTGCAATGTGAAACTTAATTTTTGTTTCTCAAATGCAGTATGAATACTTGTCAAAGGAGAGGCAATAAATTTGAACATAAAAAATGGTATTAAGTACTTAGCATAAACCCCTGACATTCTCCAATCTTCACCAAAGACAACAGCAAAAAAATCTTCGACTATAAAATAAGTTGTCCCAAAAAATATGACAGATACAAGAGTCAATTGTATTACCATTCGTTTTGTTAACTCATATGCTTGACCTAATTCGTTCTTTTGACGAACAGCATCTTCCAAAAACACTTGATTGATGGTATTACCTAAAAAAGAAAAAGGAACTGCTAAGACTTTATACATTAATGAATAGAGTCCTAATAATGAGGTCGAATATAAAACAGGTATTAGCAAGTTAATTGCATTTACACTTAGATTATTCAATAATATTGAAAAATTGGTGTATTTCGGAAAATCAATGAACCTTTTAGCTAAAATTAATAGTAAAGAGGTATTTACTTTACCTATTTCAAATTTTGAAATTTTCCATAGATAAAAAGGAGCTATCAATGAAGAAATTATCTTTCCAATCATTAAACCAAATAGTCCTGATTTTATTAATGGAAAACTTAATTGAATAGCTGCTAAAGAAGTTGAACGATAAATTTCAGAATTAGATATCTTTTTAAAGTTCTTTTTTCTTAATTCATAATAATTCAAAGTGTTAAACGCCCCTATAGAAAACACCACAAGTGGAATTAAATAAATCCAAAAGGCTAAGTCTGGTTCATTAAAAAAATCAAGTAAATGAGGCTGAAAAAAAATAAAGAATAAAAAAAGGATAAGACTCACAACAAGGCTTATAAGTAAAGACAGTATAGTTAAATGCTTAGCTTCGTTTTCAGTTTTAACCAATACTAGTGCTTGTTCATATCTGCCATTTACTACTGAGCCTAGAATAACTGAAATGGATGAAAATAAGGCTAATACACCCAACTCTTTAGGAGAATATAATCGAGTTATAAAGGGTGATATTAATAAGGGAATTAGCTGGGCTAAAACAGAACCCTTTAAAAGGATAAAAATATTCTTGTAGAATACGGAGTCTTTAAAATCTGTCTTAAAATTCACCATAGGTTAAATACTAGAAGATTTAACCCATCTATAATAAATCAACAATATAATTTTGTTGGTCTTCTGTTAAAAATGGGCTCATTGGCAAAGAAAAAACTTCTTTAGCTGCCTTCTCTGAAATTGGGAAATCACCAACTTTGTAATTTAACGATTGATAACATTCTTGCAAATGCAATGGAGTTGGGTAATGGATGGCTGTTGGCACATCATTATCATTAAGGAGTTGAATTAATTCCTCTCTTTTCTCAGATTGTACTGTAAATTGAGCATATACACTTGTTCTTCCTTCTCTAATCACGGGCAATTTAAGTTGTTTACCCTTTAATAAATCAATGTAGCGACTTCCTATATCTTCTCTTTTTTGAACTTCATCAGCAAAGTATTTCAACTTCACATCTACAACTGCTGCCTGAATAGTATCCATTCTACCATTCACACCTATTACTTCGTGTACATACCTTATTTTTGATCCATGAGCTAGAAACAACCTTGCTTTGGCTGCAAGCTCATCATCGCTCGTAAATAATGCACCACCATCTCCATAACAGCCCAAGGGCTTAGATGGAAAAAAACTTGTACAACCAAAGTGACTTAGGTTACAGCTTTTTTTACCCTTATAAGATGCTCCGAAACTTTGGGCAGCATCTTCTATAACTATCAAATTATGTCTAGACGCTATTTCATTAATCACATCCATATCAGCAGTCTGACCATAAAGTGAAACAGGTATTATGGCTTTGGTTCTATCTGTTATCTTACCTTCAATTTCAGAAGCGTTTATGTTGTATGTATCTTCTTCTATATCAACAAATACTGGAATAGCACCCAATAAACTAATCACTTCACTAGAGGCAATAAAAGTAAATGGTGTCGTAATAATTTCATCACCTGGTTTAATGCCAATAGCTAATAATGCAATTAAAAGCGCATCTGTACCACTAGCACAAGCTATAGCATGCTTAGCACCCGTATACTTAGCTAAATTAGATTCTAACTCTTTGACAGGAGGCCCCATTATGTATTGTGAGGAATCAAGAACAGCATGTATAGCAGAGTCTATTTCTTCTTTATAAGATTGATACTGCGATTGTAAGTCAATAAAAGGAATTTTCATATTATGAGATAAGTTGAACTGTATTATTCGAAAGCTTGTATTTACTATTATCAAACGAATCTTCAGCTATATTATTATCGTTAAAATTAAGTCTATTACCAGCTACACTAACCCAACCTTGATGTTTAGCAGGTACGCCGTACACCATTTCAAAAGGTTTTATATCGCGAGTGACTACAGTCCCCGCACCTATAAGAGAGTACTCTCCGATAGTCAATCCACAGACAATAGTAGCATTAGCACCAACGGAACAGCCTTTCTTTAGTAGAGTCCTTTTAAATTCTTCCTTACGAACAATAAAACTCCTAGGATTAATCACATTCGTAAAAACCATAGAAGGCCCTAAAAATACATCGTCTTCAATTTCGACACCTTCATAGATAGATATATTATTTTGAACTTTTACTCCATTACCAATTTTTACTCTAGGACCAACTACACAATTTTGACCAAAAGAACATCGCTCACCAATGGAAGTTTCAGAAAGAATATGAGAAAAGTGCCAAACTTTGGTTTCAATACCTATTGAAACATTATCGTCAACAATGGATGTAGGATGAATAAATACACTCATAATTTACAAAATGGATGGTAGTCTCCCTTAAGACCTAAGGGCTCAGAATTTCTAATGGTATGTACAATGTCAATTGACGTTTTAGCTTCTAACAAACCAAAACCATTTCCTTCAAGTATCGCTTCATAACTTTTCGTATGCAAATCAGTAAAACCTCCGCTAAACTCTATCTCTTCGCCTTCTACGGTAATTGAGCGATATGTTCTTTGTCCTGTTTCTTTAATATGTTCAGGTATTAAATCATAGTTTACACTTAAGAACCATCTTACTCGAGCTCTTTCTAAATCTAAAAATCCTGCAGCTCTATCTTCCTGTGACAAGTGACATATATTATTTTTAACATCGCCAAAAATCCAAGTTAGCATATCATAAAAATGAATTCCAATATTAGTAGCAATACCCCCAGATTTAGCACTGTCACCTTTCCAAGATGTGAAATACCAATTACCTCTACTTGTCAGATAACTTAAATCAATGTCATATATTTTATCTTTTGGTCCATTATCCACTTTCTCTTTTAGTGCTATAATAGATGGATGAAGCCTAAGTTGTAAGATATTATTTATTTTTTTACCATAATCCTTCTCAACCTGCTCTAATGCGTCTATGTTCCAAGGGTTTAATACCAAAGGTTTCTCACAAATTGCATGCGCACCATTACGTAAGGCTAGTCTTATATGAGCATCATGCAGATAATTTGGAGAGCATATACTAACGTAATCAATAGCGTTAGATGAATTTTTGAGTTTGTAAATATGCCTATCGAATCGCTCTGGTTCAGTAAAAAAATGAGCATCTGGAAAAAAACTATCAATAATTCCTACGCTATCAAATCTATCTAAAGCGGCAACTAAATTATTACCAGTATCTTTAATAGCTTTCATATGTCGAGAAGCGATATATCCTGCTGCACCTATTAATGCGAAATTCTTTTTCATTAGAGTCTCCAAATGGGTTCGTTAACGATTCCTTTAATATCCAAAACAATTGGATTACCAGTTGAAATAGAATTGTAATCTTCCGTTTTTAAATCAATAAATTGATGATGAGAAACACAAACTAAAATAGCTTCGTATTTCTTTTTAGATTCAAAGGGGTTTGATATAATTTCTCTATCATGAGTTGCTTTTAACTCAGAAACATCTACCCAAGGGTCATAAATATCTATACAACACCCATAATCTTCTAATTCATCAATAATATCGAACACTTTAGTATTTCTAATATCTGGGCAATTCTCTTTGAATGTTAAACCTAAAATTAAAATATTAGCACCTTTGATATTCTTATCATTATCAACCAAAAAACGAATTGTTTTTTTTGCAATATAAGCTGACATACCATTATTAATTATTCTAGATGAAAGAATAAGGTTTGGCTTATATCCCATTTTCTCAGCCTTGAATGTGAGATAATAAGGATCAACACCGATACAGTGGCCGCCAACTAAACCAGGCTTAAAATTTAAAAAGTTCCATTTGGTACCAGCAGCTTTAAGAACTTCATCTGTTGGTATATTCATTGTATCGAATATTAAAGCTAATTCATTAACTAAAGCAATATTCACATCACGTTGAGTATTTTCAATTACTTTAGCAGCCTCAGCTACTTTTATAGAGGGAGCCTTATATGTACCCGCAGTGATAATGGATTTATATAAAGAGTCTACAAAATCAGCTACTTCAGGGGTTGAACCACTAGTGATTTTTAAAATTTTAGTTAATGTCTTTTCTTTATCGCCAGGATTAATACGCTCTGGACTATATCCACAATAAAAATCGACATTAAACTTTAAGCCTGAAACCTCCTCAAGAATAGGCACACACTCATCTTCAGTGACACCAGGATAAACAGTAGATTCATAGATAACTATATCATCTTTCTTTAGCACACTACCAACTGATTGACTTGACTTGACCAAGGGTGTTAAGTCAGGCTGATTTTTACTATTAATAGGAGTAGGTACTGTAATAATATAAATATTACAGTCTGAAGTATCATTGATGTCAGTAGTATACGTTAAGTGTGTTGATGATTCAAGGTTATCTTTTGACATTTCCAATGTTCTGTCAAAACCCGAGTTTAATTCATCAATTCTAGATTTATCTATATCTAGACCAATTGTAGGTGTTGATTTTCCAAACTCTACTGCAAGTGGTATACCCACGTAACCCAAACCAATAATTGCTATTTTATTATTCATTTTAAACAGCCCTATTTATATTAAAAAAAGTCTTCAGATGAAGACTTTTAAATTACTAGAGAATATAAATAACTAGTATTCCCAAAGATCGTGTTCTAAGTTAAAGATTTCTTCTTTAATCTTTTCAGCTTCTAACAGCGCATCTATACCTTCTTTATACTCAGATATTTTTCTATCATATTTATTAGACTCTTTGACAATTCTACTACTGAAAAATCTTTTATGAAATATATCATCATAAGTTAAACGAGCTGCATCATTCTTCCTATGGTTAAATACCTCAGATTTTGATAGAATTTTTCGAGCTTCAGGGAAATATACCCAAAACAATGAAGTTTCACCAGTATAAACACCATCTTGATTTTTTCTATCAATAACTGGGCAAATACCGATAATTCTAACTTCCATTACAGAACGTTGCTTATCAAAGAACCACTCTTCTTTAATTCTATATTTTTTCACATCATGCCTTTGAAATATGTTATAAGTGGTATCTAAATAATATTCTTGATTGTCTGGATCAAACTTCTCTTCAATAGTCATTTTCTCCCCTTCCATAACACCAATCAAGTCCACTTCTGAACGAGACATAGGAGACTGAAACTCATCATCATTAGTTGCATTGCCATATGCAGTTATCGTTCCTTCATCAATAGCTTGCATCAAGACGTCAATTAAGTTTTGTCTATCATTTATTGGCAACAAAGGATAGTAGAACACTTGATTCATCTTTTCTCTTAAATCGATTACTCGTTCAATTTTTGTTGACCACATCACATCAGCCTCTCGAACGTATTGATAATCTTGAATCATTCTTTCCTTACCGCCATCTCTGATGTCTTTATCATAAGCTCCATCACGGGGTGTACCGTCTAAAATATCTTGTGCAAACGAAAAATGTGTAATGCAAATTAAGGATACAACTAAAATTAAATTCTTCATAATATTTAGGTTTTAATTTATTGTTAATTTAAGCGCAGGCAACGACTTTGGTGCGCCATCGGGACCTTTACAAGTTATGTTAGTAAAGTATAATACCGAACCGACTTGTAGAGATTCAAACAATGATTTCATTTCAGGTGTTACTTTATTTCCCTTAGCAAATTTAGTAACTAATTCTCCACGCTGAGTTACATCAACAGAGAAGCCTGTAATTCTGTATTTAATATCAAAAACAAAGTTGCTTAATTCAGCATATAACTTAGCATTAGAAGAAAGCAACTGACTCTTCTTGACTTTTTTGTTTTTAGATCCTAAAAACTTTGGTTCGGGCTTAGGAGTTCTCATTACTCTGTACTCTAAAGAGCCCATATTTCTTTTTTTGCCGTCAATTTCAGCGGTGACGCTAATTTTAGCTTTTCCCGTAGTTTTAGGGAAAACTTCCCATCCTGCGCCAACTTTCTTTACGGTTCCATTATCACAACTTACACTTAACTTGTCTTTAGGAACACCAGGTACAGATACATCAATTGGGTTTCCTAATGCATCTTCTTTCAATGGATAGCTAGCAAGAATATAAAACACATTCATCTTAGTAGGAGAAACAACTAAACTTGCTTTAGCTACTTGATATTCACCATTAAATGGGTAAAGTTTTGTTCCAGCATCAGTCTTCATTGAGATTAGACCACCCCATTTTTTGTATCCTTCGGAATTTGCCTTAACAGCATACTTTCCTTTTCCAGAAACAACAGGTATAGAGTCATAATTACCTACCATTTTATATTTTCCATCTTCATCGACTTCGTAGTCTCCAACATAAATCAAAGGGTTTTGGGTTGTATCCTTTGCAGCAAGAAAAACATCAGCTTTGAAAGAATCTCCTAAGAAAACATAGTTTGAAGTTGCAATTTGAATAGCATCAGCAGATGTAAACTTTAAAGAACCTGCATCAATCTCTTGCTGTAAATATTTTATTACATCAGATTCAGCGTTTCTGACATCAGTTTGAATCTTAGATAAGATAGTTACTGCTGCAATTAAAGGCATATCTTGAAAGTTCTGCTGAACCCAAGAAAGCATTCCAGAACCATATTTTTCTTTCTTATCTTCGAAAGTAAATGTAGTTGAAAGTGAAGACTGAATAGTTGGCTCATCAACTAACTCTTTAAGATAATCACGATATTCCTCTAGAGCCTTTTGTAAAATTTCACCATTCCCCTTGTTAATCATCAACTCACCTGGACGCTCTCTATCCTTTTTGCTAATTACATCAACCATCAGCATTTTTTTCTGAGCGGCTGATAAATCATCATAAGTTATATTTTCTATTGGCTCTTTTCCTTCAAAAGTTACTTGCTTATCAGCAAGCATCACCATATCAAACTTTAAGCGTTGAATATCGTCGTTTAACTTATCTGCTTTTTCTTTTACACTAAACGCCTTATCTCTCCACGGACCAGCTTTAGTTTCATTAGTTTCGGCAGCTGATACAAAAGCAGAATATACTTCGTCATTCTTACTATTGAAGTTTTGTGTAGTCTTTACAATACCTCCATTTATCTTCTGGAAAGCGTCAAGAACTTCTTTGGATACATTCAATGCTAACATTGCTGTTAGTACCAAATACATCATACCAATCATTTTCTGTCTGGGCGATAAATTATTTCCTGCCATTAGAGTGTTCTAATTAAATTTAAATAGAATTATTTATTTATTCATTGCGCTGAGCATGTTTGCATACATCTTGTTGAGAGCCTCTAAATTAGTACCTAACTTAGAAATTTCAACCTGAAACTTTTCTGAGTCTCCTACTGAATTACCCATATTTTGCATAGTTTTAAGTTGCAAGTCATAATAGGTATTCATTTCAGCTAATTTTCTAGCTGCTTCACGCATTTGATCACTATAATCACCTGTTGCAGAAACTGCATCCATAGACTTATTGACACCTTCAACTGTTTCATTAAAGCTTCTTAAATTATCACCTAATCTGGTTATAAGAGCTTGGTCAACATTAGCATTTTCCAACATATTGTCCAACTCCTGCACAGGTGTTTTAGCCGATGAAGAAGATGATTTATCATCTGGATCTTTCATATAGGCAAGTTCTGGATATACTAAACTCCAATCTGGCTCTTCATGTGGCTTTTCAAATGCCGAGAAGAAAAAGATAACCGCCTCAACAGTAAGACCTATTGTTAACATAGCGCCAGCACCAGTCCAATGCTGTAATTTAAATAATGCACCAAGGATTACAATAGCCGCTCCAAAACCATAGAGCTTTGCCATTCCATTTTTAAATTTCTTTGAATTAGGGTTGATTAATGCCATAATGTAGTTTTTCTATAAAATTTGTTAAATAATTATCTAAAATCTGCTTTGTCTCTACCAATAAATGATATTACATTTCTGAAACCTATATAGGATTTTGCTGTATCTTGAAATTCGTAATCTCTTGTTCCAACTTGAATAAAATGAGAAATATCTTTCCAAGAACCACCTCTGATTACTTTACGTTTTAAAATCTCAGGATCTGAATCTTCGGCATCATAATTGAAATCAAAATTCATATCGTGAGCAAAATTAAATGCTGATTCGTCATAAGCATTACTTGTCCACTCAGCAACATTTCCAGCCATATCGTACAAACCGAAATTATTAGGATTATATGAGGCCACCTTTACTGTTCTCAATCCACCATCAGCAGTATAATTACCACGTCTTGGCTTAAAGTTAGCTAAGAAACATCCAGCATCATTGGTCGTATAAGGACCGCCCCATGGATAAGGAGCTAAATCATATCCTCCTCTAGCAGCATACTCCCATTCAGACTCGGAAGGAAGACGAAATTCGTCATGTAAAGGCTCTTCTCTATCATTGAGGTAATTATCTAAGATATGTGTTCTCCATTTAGAAAAGGCCACAGCTTGTTTCCAACTTACACCAACTACAGGATAGTCATCGAATGCTGGGTGATGAAAATAATTCCTAGAAAGAGGATCGTTGTAGGAATAGGTGTAATCTGAAGTCCAAACTAACGTATCAGGGAAAATGTTAATTTCTGGCTTCTCAACAAAGATAGACCTATCTTCTTTACCCTTTGCTTTATTTGATCTTGAAGAGGCTCTTACGATATCAACATCTTCGTAGCGATAATTATATTTTCTTGTATCAAATTGACGTCTTGAATAGAAACGTTCATGCTCTGGAAGATACATCTCATCTTCGAGCACCTCTCTTACTTCAGCATCCTCCCAACGAATAGGTCTGTTCCAATCAATGTTTGGTGGATCAATAAAATTACCGTATTCGTCTTCTTCTATCAACTCATATCCTTCAACACCATTTTCACCTAGAATTATTCTAGCAATAGAATCACGCACCCAAGTAACAAATTGTCTATATTCATTATTTGTTATTTCAGTTTCATCAATGTAGAACGCTGCAACAGAAACCGTTTTGTGCTGTGTGACGTGCGCATAAGGCACATCTTGATCACCAGGACCCATGTTAAAACTACCTTGAGGAACAAAAACCATTCCATAAGGATCAGTTGGGTTCCAAATAGGTCTATTCTGAACACCAATCAACTCTCCGTTACCAGTTGTTGAACAACTTGCAAAAACAATTGCAATCAAACCGAGGATAAATAAATTTTTCATAATACTCATATTTTAATACCTCAAAAGAGGGTTTATTTTTTATTCTAAGCCACAAAATCACCACTAAAAAAAGTGATGATTAAGCTTGAGAAAGTCACAAATATAACAATTTTATAGGAATCGAGGGTTTTTAAATCCTTTTACTACTTTGTTATAATCTATTTTGAAACAGTATCCCAGCATAAACTCGAAAGTTCCTGAAGTGGATACGTTTGTAGTTGGGACATCATATGAAAATCCAAATTTTAAATCTTCATTGATGTGCATACCTAACAATAATACTGCACGAGAACTCGGTCTATATGTAACTCCACCCCAAAGCTTTTTATTGTATTCAAGCAATGAAGTCAAATCAACCGTAGTTGTTACACCTTCAGTTTTAACTAATAAGGACGGCTTTAAATCAAGCTTCTCATTTAACTCATGTATGTATCCGGCTGTTAGATAGTAATGTCTTTTGATATCAATTATGTCTATTGAAGTTGCTATAGTCGGTTCATTCATATGCTTTGAAGATAGTCCAACATATAATTTGTCTGAATTATAAAACAAACCCATTCCTAAATCCAATCCTGATGCTTTATCAACAGAAGTTGGAATAGATGGATCAGGATTTTGTGTGATAATGTTAGCTCCATCAATCTCATCTTGAATCACTCCTACAGAAAGACCTATACCCAATTTACCTCCAGAAAGCTCAACTTGATATGCATAAGAAAGGTTTAGAGATAAAAATTCATTTTGTCCAATTTTATCTGTCAAGATGTTTAGTCCTATACCACCATGTAATAAGGATAATGGGCTTTGAACTGCAAAATTTGTTGAGACAGGAGCATCTTCAAATCCAACCCACTGAGAACGATGCAAAGCAGTCGCGCAAATCGCCTCCTCACTACCTGCAGATCCAGGATTGAAAGATAGATTATTAAAAATATATTGACTAAACTGAGGATCTTGCTGTGCTTTGGAATGCAAAGCGAAAGAAAACAACAAGAAAAGCAAAAAATATTTTTTCATAAAAGGTAACGTCAAAACGTTTATCACAATTAATATTCGGCTAAAATAACTATTTTTTTTTACTAGAAAAATAGCTTAAGTAAGTATTATTTTAATGTTGATTCATTTTTTGAAATGCTTTCCACCACCTTTCAGGCATATCTCCCTTAACTGCTATCTGATAGTCGTTGTATGAACAAGGAATAAAATAATTTTCGAAAGGCAATGAGGAATTTGAATTAATTATTGGGACTTCCATCCACCATTTTTCCAGCTTTTTATTTTTGTAGAAACAAGTATTATACTCTCCTTCTCTCATAGAAACATGGTATTTGACCATATCATCATCTGTAGGTTTAAAAAGCTTCATTTTATGGAAAAAACCTTCAAAAAAGCACCAAATCATTTGTGCTATTAATTTTTCTGACTGCAAGTTTTTATCCTCAAAATTGACATAATTGAATATTCCCAACGATTTTAGACGACCACTTATTCCAGCATAACGCATTATTTGACAAACTTCTTCGGCATAAAAACCATTAGGAGAACTTTTAAGCACTGAAGGATTATCAGAAAGACGTACACAACCCATATCTAAGCTAAGAAAGTCTGCATTTCGTAATGAAGGCTCTACTTCTTCAATATTTTGTCGAATTTCTCCAAGTCTATAAGCATCAAAATAGAGTTTATTGATTAGCTTAACGGAGTCTTGAGTATTAAAATAGGTTTGGTAACCAATATTTGTAAAATTAAAAAGAACATTTGGCTGAATTTTGATGATTTCAGAAAGGTAAGACTCAGAGGCTAAAGCATTTTCATCTTCGCCAAAGTCAAAACGTGAATCAAAACTAACCATATTGGATAATTTCCCTAAGTGCACACAAGAACGGTATTGTGAAAGGGTTAAGTCTTGTCCACCACCAATGATAAGAGCAAATAAATTTCGCTGCTCACACTCCACTAAAACATCAGTAAGTAATTGATAAGTATCGTTAATTTTTTCGCCCAATATCAATTGTCCTAAATCGGCTATCCTTAGCCTTTCTTGCCCCTCAAACAATTGATATAATTCTGTTCGTATTTTATCTAGAGAATCAGCCTTATTATTGAATGAGGTTCCTCGAAATTCTGGAACACTAAAAATAACTAAATCTGCTTCAGCTAGGTTTGGAAAGTCACCTTGAGTGTAAGCCATAATATTACGTCCAAGCTGACTATTTTGATAGTCTTCACTACGATGAACCAAAGGTTTAAAGCTTAACTCAAATTCCATTTACTTTTTCTTACTTTTTTCTGCTAACTCAAGACACATTTCTCTAGTCAAAGATTTGGGTTCTACATCTTTTGGTATTTTAACGTTCATTTTGTTTTTACGAGCACCCTCACCAATTTGGATAAAAGGACCATACCTTCCATTAAGCACTTGAACTAGTGGCTCACCTTCAAAGCGATTTATTATTCTTTCTGCTTCGGCCTTTCTATGAGCCAAAATTAATTCAATTGCCCTATCAATTTCAATAGTTAATGGTTCGTCACCATCGTCTTTTTTTATGGACACAAACTTACCTTTGAACCTTAGATAAGGACCGAAACGACCTATAGCCGCCACTACTTCTTCACCCTCAAACTCTCCAACAGTTCTTGGTAATTTAAACAATTCTAAGGTTTCTTCTAATGTTATTGTGTTTATACTTTGCGATGCTAATAATGAAGCGAATCTAGGTTTCTTTTCATCACTAGCCTCACCAATCTGAGCCATGGGACCGAAACGACCTATTTTAACGTAAACATTTTCACCTGATTTCGGTTCGGTTCCAAGAAGTCGCTCACCTTTAGCCGCCTCAGAAGTGTCAGCAACATCATTGACCGTTTTAACAAAACCATCATAAAATTGACTAATCATTTCGTTCCAAACTTTTTCACCTTTTGCAATGAAGTCAAATTCTTTTTCAACGTCAGCTGTAAAACCATAATCCATAACATCTGAAAAGTTAGTTTCTAAAAATTCAGTTACCACAGTTCCAATATCTGTAGGCTTCAATTTAGACTTATCTGAACCTGTTTTTTCAGATTTTTTTTCTTCTGTAATAGCATTGTCTTTCAGCGTAAGACTTAGATAAGGCTTTAAAACTCCTTCGCTTTGTCCTTTTTCGACATAGCCTCTGTTTTGTATTGTTGTAATTGTTGAAGCATAGGTAGATGGGCGGCCAATCCCAAGTTCTTCTAATCGCTTAACCAAACTAGCCTCAGTAAATCTAGGCTTAGGCTTACTAAATCGTTCAACAGCATTTATTTCTCTAGAAAATACGACTTCACCTTCATTTAATTTAGGCAACATACCGTCTTGTTCTTCAGAATCCTCATCGTCTGTACTTTCCATATACACCTTAAGAAAACCATCAAACTTGATCATTTCTCCTTTGGCTAGGAAGTGATTAGAGGCATTAGAAACTGTTATTTCAGCAGTAGTTCTTTCCAATTGGGCGTCTGCCATTTGCGAAGCAATTGTTCTCTTCCAAATAAGTTCATACAACCTTTTATGGTTACGCTCACCATCAACTTTAGCATTAGCTAAATTAGTAGGTCTAATCGCTTCGTGAGCCTCTTGAGCTCCTTTGGATTTAGTGGCGAATTTTCTACTCTTAAAATATTCGCTTCCATAATTTGACTCTATAAAACCACCCGCAGACTTAATAGCATCGTCAGAAAGATTCATACTATCTGTACGCATATAAGTAATTTTACCTGATTCGTAAAGTTTTTGAGCCACACTCATCGTTTGGCCAACAGTAAAGCCTAACTTTCTAGATGCCTCTTGCTGAAGGGTAGATGTAGTAAATGGAGCTGTTGGAGATTTTTTAGCTGGTTTTTTGGTCAGTGAAGAAATTGTAAAGGTTGAATTAGAACAAGACTCTAAGAATGAAAGTGCCTCATCTTTTGATTTAAAACGTTCTGGCAAATCCGCTTTAAAAACTAGTTGATCGGTGTTCAAAAAATAGGCAGAAACCTTATAGCTAGATTCACTTACAAAATTTGTGATTTCTTTTTCACGCTCAACAATCAATCTTACAGCGACAGACTGAACACGTCCAGCAGAAAGGCCATATTTGACTTTTTTCCATAAAACAGGCGATAACTCAAAACCTACTAATCGGTCAAGAACTCGCCTAGCTTGTTGGGCATTCACCAAGTTTATATCAATCTCTCTTGGGTTGTCTACGGCTTTTGTTATTGCTGATTTTGTAATTTCATTAAAAACAATACGCTTGGTTTTTTCTGCCTTTAGCTTTAACGCTTCTTGCAAATGCCAAGCGATGGCCTCTCCTTCACGGTCCTCATCCGTTGCGAGCCATACAACTTCCGATTTTTTAGAAAGTTTACTTAATTCGTCAACAACTTTTTTCTTGTCAGCAGAAACTTCATAGGTAGGCGCGAATCCATTTTCTATATCAATAGCCATTCCACCTTTCTTAGGCAAATCCCTGATGTGACCTATACTTGATTTTACTAAAAAGTCTTTTCCTAAAAAACCTTCAATTGTTTTTGCTTTTGCTGGTGACTCAACAATCACTAAATTTTTTGCCATAAGAAATAAGTTGTTTTCGTTTAAAATGAATGCAAATATAGAACACCTTTTTTTAAAATTCCAAACGACTGACACCGCCAAATTGACTTTATATTATAAATAATATAATAATTTTGAAAAAATATTTTTTCTGTCAATTTGGCAGTTTTTATTAATTTTGCAATCTTTATTTAGCATAAATCATATGGAAGACATCGAAAAGGTAGTAGATATTGCGAGACAAGGCGAAGCCTTACAACTTAATCAGACAGAAGTTGGAGCCAAAAAGATGTATATAGAGAGTTATGGTTGTCAAATGAACTTTTCTGACAGTGAAATTGTAGCCTCTATTCTAACTAAGGAAGGCTTTTCCACAACACCAAACCTTGAAGATGCTGATGTAGTATTTGTAAATACGTGTTCGATTAGAGAAAAAGCTGAGCAAACCGTAAGAAATAGACTGAAAGTGTATAATGCCATTAAGAAAAAACAAAACCCGAAAATGCTTGTTGGTGTTTTAGGCTGTATGGCAGAACGTCTAAAGGATAAATTTTTAGAAGAAGAAAAACTTGTTGATATAGTTGTAGGGCCAGATGCTTATCGTGATTTACCTAATCTAATTGAGGAAGTTAATGATGGAAGAAAAGCGGTCAATGTTATTCTTTCTAAGGAAGAAACCTATGCAGAGATAAGCCCTGTAAGGCTAGGCGGAAATGGCATTACAGCCTTTGTATCCATTACTAGAGGGTGTGACAATATGTGTTCATTCTGTGTTGTACCTTTTACTAGAGGAAGAGAAAGAAGTAGAGACCCAAAAAGTATTGTTGATGAATGTAAGCAATTAGTAGTTGATGGTTACAAGGAAGTTACCTTACTTGGTCAAAATGTAGATTCATACCTATGGTATGGAGGCGGCCCAAAAAAGGACTTTGATAAATTAAGCCAAGAAGAACAAGACAAAAGCACCAATTTTGCAGAGCTTTTAGCTATGGTAGCTGAAGTTAGTCCTAGTCTAAGAGTTCGTTTTTCTACTTCTCACCCTAAAGATATGCAAGACGATGTCCTTCATACTATTGCTAAGTATGAGAACATTTGCAATTATATTCACTTACCTGTTCAATCTGGAAATAGCAGAATTCTTGAGCTCATGAATAGAGGATATACTAGGGAGTGGTATCTAAATAGAATTGAAGCAATAAGAAGAATTATTCCAGATTGCGGCATATCAATGGATATCATTTCTGGATTTTGTACTGAAACAGAAGAAGAACACAAGGATACATTAAGTCTGATGGAAGCCGTAAAATATGACTTTGGCTATATGTTCAGCTATTCTGAAAGACCAAATACACAAGCACAACGCAAGTTAAATGATGATGTTCCTGCCGAAACTAAAAAAAGAAGACTGCAAGAAATTATTGATCTTCAGATGAAACACGCTTTTATTAGAAATAAAGAACAAGTTGGCAAAACACATAAAGTACTTGTAGAAGGGGTTTCTAAGAAGTCTAAAGAAGAATTATACGGAAGAAATTCACAAAACACTGTCATTGTATTTCCTAGAGAAGATTACAAGGCTGGAGATTATGTTATAGTACATGTTGAGGACTTCACCTCAGCAACACTAAAAGGTAAAGCTATTAAACTGGTATGATTAAGCACCAAGACATAAAACAACGGTTTGGTATAATTGGTAATTCAAACAAATTAGACCGAGCCATCAATACGGCTGTACAAATAGCACCGACAGATATTTCAGTATTGATAACTGGAGAAAGCGGCGTGGGCAAGGAATCTATGCCTAAGATTATACACTACAACAGTCAAAGAAAACATAATAAATATATTGCTGTCAACTGTGGTGCAATTCCAGAAGGTACCATTGATAGCGAACTTTTTGGTCACGAAAAAGGCGCCTTTACGGGAGCAAGTGATAATAGACAAGGTTATTTTGAAGTTGCAGATGGCGGCACAATATTCTTAGATGAAGTCGGTGAATTGCCCTTAAGCACTCAAGTAAGGCTACTAAGAGTATTGGAAAGTGGAGAGTTCATGAAAGTAGGCTCAAGTCAGGTAAAAAAAGTAGATGTTAGAGTCATTGCAGCTACCAATGTGAATATTGAAGAAGCCATCAATAAAGGGAAATTTAGAGAAGACTTGTATTACCGATTAAATACAATCAACATAAAAATGCCATCTTTAAGAGAAAGAACAGAAGATATACATTTATTATTTAGAAAATTCGCTTCGGACTTTGCTGACAGGTATCATATCCCTCCCATTCGCTTACAAGAGGAAGCTGTTGAGTTGTTACACAATTACTCTTGGCCAGGAAATATTAGACAGCTTAAAAACGTAGCCGAACAGATATCTGCCGTAGAACAAGACAGAAGTATCAGCTATGATACTCTAAAAAATTATATCCCGAAACAGAATACAACACCCGTATTATTCAAAAACGAGAAAGCAGAAAATGACATCTCAGAAAGAGAAATACTCTATAAAGTCCTCTTTGATATGAAAAACGACTTGAACGATTTAAAGCGAGTGACTAAAGAATTGATGGGCGACAAACATCAAGAAATTGATAATGAGAAAGTCATCAACCATTATATAGAAAAACCAGCTATTCATATAAAAGAACAAGTTGAAGAAAAAGAAGAGGAAACTTTTTTAACACTACAAGAACAAGAAAAAATACTAATTGAAAAAGCTTTAAATAGACATCAAGGAAGAAGAAAAGATGCAGCAGAAGAATTAGGAATATCTGAGCGCACATTATATAGAAAAATTAAAGAGTATTTGTTGTGACAAGACTACCATATATCTGTTTAATTGCCCTGCTATTTGGAATTAGCTCTTGCGGAATATACTCATTAAGCGGTGCATCAATTTCCAACGAGGTAAAAAGCGTAAGCATAAATCCATTTGAAAATGTAGCCTCTTTAGCACCGCCGGTGTTATCCAACGCCCTAACAGAAGCATTAAAAGATAAATTTTCATCAGAAACAAACCTTATACCATTAAATAATGATGGTGATTTGATATTCAGTGGGCGAATTACGAACTACAGCATTAATCCCATTGCTATACAAGCTAATGAAACCGCCTCTAAAAATCGACTAAGTATAACTGTTAAAGTCAAATTCGTCAACATTATAGATGAAGAAAGTAATTACGACAAAACTTTTAGTAGATACGCAGATTATGAGAGCTCACAAGATTTTACTACTATTGAAGAATCTTTAAACGAAGAAATTGTATCCCAATTAATAGACGATATATTTAACGAAGCATTCACCAATTGGTAAACCCTAAAGAAACATATTCAAATTGGATCAGCAACCCCAATAAAATTGACGCTGATGACACCAAAATACTCATGGAATTGATTGAGACCTATCCATTTTGCTCAACTTCTAGGATATTACATTTAAAAGGTCTTCAAAACACAAATAACATTCATTATAATCAGATACTAAAAAAAACAGCCGCATATAGTACAGATAGAAAACGACTTTTTTACTTTTTGACAGAAGAAAAGGTCAAAGAAGTTGAGCCAAGGTTAAACAAAAAAGAGGTTCAGAAAGACCTCTCTAGTGAAACAACGCAAATTAAAAAGGAGTTAAACATTGGTCAGCCTTTAGAATTTGATAAAGAAGAAACACATTCCTTTAATGAATGGTTAAAATTAAGTCATGCTAAACCCATCCAAAGAAGCAAAGCGAGTGAAAATAAACTACAGAAAAAAGTAAATCTTATTGAAGACTTTATTGCCAATAGGGATAGAAAACCAAAAAAAGAATTCTATTCTGCTAGTGATAAAGCCAAAGAAAGCGTAAAGTTTCACTTCGATATAGTTACAGAAACACTAGCAAAAGTCTATTTAGAACAAGGGCATTATGAAAAAGCAAAAGCAGCATATCATCAGCTTTCCTTGAAATATCCCCAAAAAAGTTCTTTATTTGCATCCCAAATTGAATTAATCGATCAATTGATCACAAAAAATAAATAATCTTATGTACACGATTTTCTCAGTTTTAATAGTAATAACCTGCATTTTGCTAGTGTTAGTAGTATTGGTTCAAAACCCTAAAGGTGGTGGTTTATCTGCAACTTTTGGCGGTGGAAATCAAGTAATGGGAGTTAAAAAAACTGCTGACTTTTTAGAAAAAGCGACTTGGTATTTAGCAATTGCATTATTGGTTTTTTCACTAGCATCAAATTTTGCTATCTCTTCTACCAACTCTGGAGGAGTACAAAACCAGTCTATTATGAAAGAACAACTTGACGAAACAGCTATCCCAACTCAAGCTCTTCCTTCTCTTCCGATACAGGAAGCTCCAGCGGAATAACAATTTGTCATTTTTTCAGAACAATCTGAAAAAAAGTCATTATATCAAATAAGTGTGCCCTTGTGGCACATTTTTTGATTTATGCTATAATTGAATATTAATTTAAACCTAAAAAAATATGAATGTAAAACCACTTGCAGACAGAGTACTTGTAGAGCCTGCTCAGGCTGAAACAACTACTGCATCTGGAATTATTATTCCAGATACTGCCCAAGAAAAACCACAAAAAGGTACAGTTGTTGCTGTAGGAGACGGTAAAAAAGATGAACCTTTAACCGTTAAGGTTGGAGATACTGTACTATACGGTAAATACTCTGGGACAGAATTAAAATACGAAGGTAAAGATTACATGATAATGCGTGAATCTGACATTCTAGCAATCATTTAAAACATATACAAATGGCAAAAGAAATAAAATTTGATATAGAAGCAAGAGATGCACTAAAAAGAGGTGTCGATGCTCTTGCCAATGCAGTTAAAGTAACATTAGGGCCTCAAGGCAGGAATGTTGTTATTGATAAAAAATTTGGTGGTCCGTCCATTACTAAAGATGGTGTATCTGTTGCTAAAGAAATTGAGTTAGAAGATACCATTGAAAACATGGGAGCTCAAATGGTCAAGGAAGTCGCATCAAAGACTGCCGATATAGCTGGAGATGGTACTACTACAGCTACTGTTTTAGCACAAGCCATCGTGTCTAACGGACTCAAAAACGTAGCAGCAGGAGCAAATCCAATGGATTTAAAAAGAGGTATTGATAAAGCCGTTTCAGTTGTTGTTGAAAATTTGAAATCGCAATCTCAAGAAGTTGGCGATAGCATAGAAAAGATACAACAAGTAGGTGCTATATCTGCCAATAACGACAATGCAATCGGCTCACTCATCGCAGAAGCTATGGACAAGGTTAAGAAAGAAGGCGTTATTACTGTTGAAGAAGCAAAAGGAACCGATACTTATGTAGAAGTGGTTGAAGGTATGCAATTTGACAGAGGCTATCTTTCTCCGTACTTTGTTACTAATGCTGAGAAAATGCTAGCCGACTTGGATACGCCATACATTCTTTTATACGATAAGAAAATATCGAATATGAAAGATTTATTGCCTATTCTAGAACCGGCAGCACAATCAGGAAAACCATTGTTAATTATTGCCGAAGATGTTGATGGTGAAGCACTAGCTACTTTGGTAGTTAACAAAATGAGAGGCTCTTTAAAAATTGCTGCCGTTAAAGCACCAGGCTTTGGTGACAGAAGAAAGGCAATGCTAGAAGATATCGCTATTCTAACTGGTGGAACTGTCATTTCTGAAGAAAGAGGTTTTAAGCTTGAAAATGCAACTATTGACATGCTAGGTACTGCTGAAAAAGTCACTATTGACAAAGACAATACAACTATTGTAAATGGTGCTGGTGACAAAGACAACATTATGGCTAGAGTCAATCAAATCAAAGCTCAAATCGAAAGCACTACTTCGGACTACGACAGAGAAAAACTACAAGAAAGGCTAGCTAAATTAGCAGGTGGTGTAGCTGTACTTTATGTTGGCGCAGCCTCTGAGGTAGAAATGAAAGAGAAGAAAGATAGAGTGGACGATGCTCTACACGCTACTCGAGCAGCTGTTGAGGAAGGCATTATCCCTGGTGGTGGTGTCGCTTTAGTAAGAGCAGCCGATGCACTAGCTCAATTACAAGGCGATAATGCCGACGAAACGACTGGTATTCAAATCGTTACTCGTGCTATTGAAGAGCCATTACGTCAAATCGTTGCCAATGCAGGTAATGAAGGTTCAGTAGTCGTTTCTAAAGTGAAAGAAGGTAAAGCCGATTTTGGTTACAATGCTAAAAAAGAAGTATTCGAAAATATGTTCGAAGCTGGTATTATTGACCCAACTAAAGTAACGCGTGTAGCATTAGAAAATGCAGCATCTGTTGCAGGAATGCTACTGACTACAGAATGTGTATTAGCTGATATTCCTGAAGAAAATCCAATGCCTCCAATGGGCGGTGGCGGTATGCCAGGTATGATGTAAAAGGAAATTTCTAACTATTTATAAATAAAGCTCCCAAAATGGGGGCTTTTTTTGTAACTTTACAAACCTTATTTTATTTAAAGCTATGATCTCATCTCATCTCATCTCATCTCATCTCATCTCATCTCATCTCATCTCATCTCATCTCATCTCATCTCATCTCATCTCATCTCATCTCATCTCATCTCGAATGTGCTATGAAAAAAATTTATCTACTAATATTGATACTAAGCATTAGTTTATCTGTTAATGCCCAAACTGCCGACCAACTTATAAGAATACATAATATTTCTAATTTAAACGATTTAAATAATATTACATCACCTGCTACTGGCAGTTTAGCTTTTGTTCAAAATAATATGTATTACTACGATGGAACAAAATGGAATACTTTTTGGACAACATATAGCAATAATAATACTAATAGCACTAACACATTAGGAACTACTAATAATGAAGATTTAAGAGTTATGACTAATAATATTCAAAGGATTAATTTAACTGAATTTGGCAGCGTATTTATTAACTATCAAGAAGACAATAACTTAGAATTTGCAGTAGGAAACCCGTCAAATTCAGCAGAATTTACAAGTTCTATAAACCCTACTGTTTCTATAGGGTGTTGTGCTAATAACTTAATTGATAATAACGCAACAACACTATGGGCTGCATCTATCAATAACGGTTCAAGTAATTTACCGCAATGGTGCACATATGATTTTGGCACTTCTAATAATATCGTGAATAAATACAGAATTGAAACACCTGCAATTTTTTCCTCAAATCTTACTAGAGGACCAATAAGTTGGGAGTTTCAAGGCTCAAACGATAATTCGAATTGGACTACTTTAGATAGTAAATCAGAAATGACTTACTCATATAATTATGAAACTAATATCCCTAATACAAATGCTTACAGATACTATCGATTATTTTGTACAGAATACGACGATGGTGGAAATCCGATGAGGATTGGAAATTTAAAACTATTTGGCTACAGTGAAAACTTCTCTCCGAGATTGATAATAAAAAATGGAGGTAATATAGGTATTGGAAATAACAATCCAACAGAAAAACTTCACGTAAATGGCAATATATTAGCCACGGGCACTATAACACCAGATTATGTATTTGAACATTTTTATGAAGGCAATAGTGAATTCAATCCAAACTATCAATTTAAAGCCCTTGAAAAAGTTGAAAAATTCGTCAAGGAAAACCATCATTTACCAGGCGTTCCATCGAGGCAAGACATCAAAAATCAAGGAGGAATTATTGTCAATCGAGCTACCGAAATTAATCTAGAAAAAATTGAAGAACTTTACCTTCACATTTTTGAAATGGATAAACGAATAAAATTCTTAGAAAATCAACTGAAAGGAATGTAAGGATAAGTAATTCTACATTTAGTAAAATTAAATTTAACGTAATTTAATTCTAAACACCATCATAAATAGTATCCCGAATAAGATGGTGGCAAATAATAGATGAGCGTTTTGTATTAAGCCAATCATATCTATATGAGCCAATAAAACACCACTTAGAAGTTCAATAACTAGAATTATGAATAACCATCGTATGATTTTATACTTGTAAGTACGTTCGTTTTTGTAAGCCATATAAGCTAACAATCCCAATACCAACCAAGAGAAACTTCTATGAATAAAGAATGGCAATCCAAGGGATTCTGTCCATTGCTCACGGCCAATACCAAGTCGTGTTAAGGCATCTATAGACTCTCTGACTTGTGTACCCAAAAACATTTGAACAGCCGTAATAATAAAACATAGCCACAGCAAAATATAAAGTTCTTTTGACAATTGTATATTTTGACTTTGAGAAGGGCTTACCAATCGTATGACGTACAACTGCAATCCTATAATGACTAAAGCAAAAAATAGATGCAAGGTTATGGTCCATGGCACTAAGTTAGAGGCGACTACAATTGAACCAAACCAAGCTTGAAAAGCAATTAAAATAAGATTGACAAAAGACACTAAAAACAAGCGTTTGTTTTTTCGGTAATACAAGGCAATCCAAAAGAAAATAATCAATAAAGAATTACCAGCTAAAAAGCCAAACAACCTATTGATATACTCCGTCCACGTTTTACGAACATTAAAATCTTCTTCTTTGTGTAAGTTTGGGTCATTTTTGAGTTGCTCTGCCACATCGGACATACCAAATACAGAAATTATATCACCAAACTTTTCTACCTTTTCAGCTCTTTGTTGACTGAACCTCTCTTTATAGTTTGGTGGTATTTGGCTACTATCAGTCGGAGGCACCCACTGCTCAAAGCACTTGGGCCAATCGGGGCAACCCATTCCACTACCCGTCGTACGCACAAAACTACCAGCAATGACTACTAGAAAGATGAACACCAAAGCCCACCAATTGAAACGAACAAAACGCCTAGAGTATGAATTCATTTTTTAGTGGGTATCGATTTTTTTCTTTTCTACCGTTTTCAAAATTTCTACTTCTACAGATGTTACAGAATAAGCACTATCTTTCAAAGAATTTATCGTACTAACAATATCGTATTCGCTAATCAAACTGTTGTCGTAGGTAACCGATGCTAACTTATTTTCGAAACTTACATCAGCAGAAACCACACCACTAAC
Organism: Flavobacteriales bacterium; assembly: GCA_016779995.1. Taxonomy (NCBI): domain Bacteria; kingdom Pseudomonadati; phylum Bacteroidota; class Flavobacteriia; order Flavobacteriales; species Flavobacteriales bacterium. The sequence continues at coordinate 143,026 of JADHMO010000003.1, read as the reverse complement.
TTTTTCAAGTTCTTTATCAATATAAGCTGCACAACCGACCTGACAGCTCATGCCATCAATCGTCATTTCTACTTTGGCGTCAGCTACAGCAAGAACTTCTTCTTTATATTCAGATGAATTAGACTGACCACAGCCTATCAATAAGAATACTAATAATGAGGGGGTAATAAATAATTTTAACATAATTGGATAGTTTTTTAGAGTTACAAAAATACTAACATATCTTTGCAAAAATTATTGTACGTGGATTTATCTTCCAAAAAATTTTATCACTGGGCCTTAATGATTCTTTTAGCATTCATTTGGGGAAGTTCTTTCATATTGATGAAAAAAGGTTTAGTAGTATTTAACGACCTCGAAGTAGCACAACTCAGAATGGGCATTGCTTGGTTGAGTCTTCTACCATTTGTTTGGAACAAACTTTTTTCCATAGAGAAAAAGCATATTATTCCAATACTTATTGTGGGTTTGTTTGGAAACGGCTTTCCAGCTTTTTTGTTTACAAAAGCACAGACACAATTGGATAGCTCACTCATTGGTATATTGAATGCCTTAGTCCCTCTCTTTACCTTTGTACTAGCCATGTTGTTATTTAAAACCAAAGTTAAAGTCAGTCAGCTGATAGGTATTTTATTAGGACTTTCTGGTGCTGTTTGGCTCATTGCAGGTGGCGGCTTAGTGTTAGAAAATGCTAGTTATTCGTGGTATGTTATCATTGCTACCCTATGTTACGCTATCAGTTTAAATACTATTAAGAATTATTTACAAGACATGAGTGCCATGGACATTTCAGGCTTAGCCTTTTTTGTGGTTGGGCCATTTTGTTTACTAGCATTAGGGTTTTCTGATTTTTCAGAGAAGATGACAATTGACGGCGCATATTTAGCCTTATTCTTTGTGGTGTTACTATCAACGGTAGGCACATCTATAGCCTTAGTTTTATTTAACCAATTAGTGAAGGGCACCACTGCTATTTTTGCTTCTTCAGTAACTTATTTAATCCCTATTGTTGCTATTTTTTGGGGCTTTGTAGATGGCGAAATCATTACCCTAAATCATTTTATTGGCATTGCTATAATTCTAGGGGGAATACACTTGATTAACAAAGCCTAATTTTTTTTTGTCAATTATATATTAATTACTACATTTGCAGCCCACTAAAAAATAGTGGATAAATTAAAACTTTAAGAATGTACGCAATTGTAGAAATAGCAGGGCAACAATTCAAAGTTGAAAAAGACCAACAAATCTTCGTTCATCGACTAGAGGAAAAAGAAGGTGCTAAAGTTGAATTCGATAATGTATTATTGATTGACAACAATGGCAAAGTTAATGTTGGCGCCCCAGCTATCAGTGGTGCAAAAGTAACTGCAAAAGTGCTTGACCACATGAAAGGAGACAAAGTCGTTGTCTTCAAAAAGAAAAGAAGAAAAGGATACAGAGTAAAAAATGGTCATCGCCAAGCTTTCACTCAAATTGAAATCCAAAGTATTGTAGAAAAAGGTGCTACAGCTAAAAAAGCTACTGCTACTTCAGCAAAGAAAGAAGCTGAACCAAAAGCAGCAGCAGAAAAAGCTCCAGCCAAAAAAGCAGCTCCTAAGGCCAAAACAGCAAGTGCTGCTAAGCCAAAAGCCGCTGCTAAAAAAACTACAGCTAAAAAACCAGCTGCTAAAAAAACCGCAGCTAAGAAAACTGACAAATAGTCTAACAATTAAAACTAAATACTATGGCTCATAAGAAAGGTGCAGGAAGTAGTAAGAACGGTAGAGAATCGGAAAGTAAACGATTAGGTGTAAAAATCTATGGTGGTCAAGGCGCAATAGCAGGTAACATCATCTTACGTCAAAGAGGAACAAAACATCACCCAGGTGAAAATGTAGGAATGGGAAAAGACCATACTTTATTTGCTCTTACTGATGGTATTGTTCAATTTAGAAAAAAAGCCAATAATCGATCATACGTTTCCGTTGACCCTATCAACTAAAAGCTAGCGTATTAATAAAATATTAAACTCCCTGCTTTTCAAGTTAGGGAGTTTTTTTTTGAATTAGAATGTTATTTTTGTCTAACAAGAACTAAGTTATGTTACAGATTAATTATATAAGAGAAAATAGAGAAGAAGCCATCACAAAATTGGCTAAAAAGGGCTTTGATGCAACAACTGTCTTTGAAGATATTGTTGCAAAAGATGATTTGAGAAAAGAAACTCAAAACAAATTAGACGATATCTTAGCTCAATCCAATCAATTAGCCAAAGAAATTGGTGCTTACTTCAAAAATGGGGAAAAAGAAAAAGCCGAAGAAGCTAAAGCAACAACTGTAACACTAAAACAACAAAGCAAGACGCTTTCAGAAAAGCTCAATCAAGTCAGTGAAGAGTTACAAGAATTATTAATCCATATTCCTAATGTACCTCACGACAGTGTGCCCAATGGCAAAACTCCTGAAGACAACGAAATAGTCAGAGAAGAAGGCGATATCCCAAAACTACATTCAGAAGCCTTACCACATTGGGAATTGGCGGCTAAGTACGACCTTATAGATTTTGAACTCGGCACAAAAATCACAGGTGCTGGATTTCCCGTATACAAAGGAAAAGGTGCTAGATTGCAACGCGCATTGATTAATTTCTTTTTAGATAGAAATACAGAAGTAGGTTATTTGGAAGTTCAACCTCCACACCTCGTAAACGAAGCTAGTGGTTTTGGCACAGGACAATTGCCAGACAAAGAAGGTCAAATGTATCACGTTACTGGCGACAACCTCTACCTCATACCTACTGCCGAAGTGCCAGTAACTAACATTTTTAGAGATGTAATTGTAAAAAGCGAAGAATTTCCAATTAAATATACCGCTTATACCCCTTGTTTTAGAAGAGAAGCTGGCTCTTACGGTAAAGATGTAAGGGGCTTGAACCGACTGCATCAATTTGACAAAGTTGAAATTGTACAAGTACAAAAACCATCGGATTCTTACCAAACCTTAGATGAAATGGTAGAACACGTCACTGAACTGCTAAGGGATTTAGAATTACCTTTTAGAATATTAAAACTTTGCGGTGGAGATATGAGCTTCACTTCAGCCCTTACTTATGATATGGAAGTCTATTCAGCCGCTCAAAAACGTTGGTTAGAAGTTAGTTCTATTTCAAATTTTGAAAGCTATCAAGCCAACAGATTAAAATTGAGATACAAAGACGAAAACAAGAAAAACGTTTTATGCCATACACTCAATGGTAGTGCCTTAGCGTTACCAAGAATAGTAGCCTCAATTTTGGAAAACCATCAGGATGAAAAAGGCATTAGAATACCAAAAGTATTGGTGCCATACACTGGATTTGAATACATCGACTAATGAAATATATCGCACTTATACTCATAGGAATTTTAACTGCTTGTTCTTCATCAACTTTTGAACAAGAGCAAGAACAAGTCAATGCTGTAATCATACAATATGATAGTCTTTTACAAAGCGTTGAAAATATAGATATTAGCTCAGCAGGCTCTAATTTGAAACGTTACAAAGAAGCTTTAGCCTACTCCAAAACTAAACTTAGCACTGACAAGAAACCAAGCCTAGAGACAATGACCTACCTTAATGATTTGAAACTGATGAAACGCCAATTCAAGAATGCGCCCAATCAAAAGAACGGTTTTGTAACTAACATCATTAGAAATCAAGAACAACTACAAAACTTACTGAGCGATATTGACAACGCTATTTTCACTAAGGAAGAATTAAATGCTATTATAGTAAGAGAAGAACAAGCCCTTGAAGGAATATCAATTCAATTGAATGAGTTTCAATCAGCCTATAAAAATTATGAAATACGTTTCGATAGTCTTGAGCAACTTAGTCAAACCTTCAATTATCAATAAATGAGGTTTACTTTACTCATAACCTTATGCATTTATGCTCTAAATCTATCTGCGCAATCCAACTCTAACCTAAAGATTGCCGATAAATATGCTAATAGCAAACAATGTGATAAAGCCAATGAGATTTACGAAACCTTAGAATCGAAAGTTAATATACTAAGCTATTACAGCAATTATCTAAAATGTCTAACTGCTGAAGAAAAATATATCACCGCTATTGCATTAGTTAAAAAAGTAAAAAAGAAATACCCCAATCAAGCTAAATATATAGCCGACTTAGGGTTCATTTATAAAGCTAAAGGAGATAAAATTCGAGCAGAAATAGAATTTCAAAAAAGTATCGATGCTATGGAAAGCGGTAGAATAAATCAAGTCACCTCTTTAGCCAATAGCTTTTTAAGAAATAAAGAATACAACTACGTACTCAAAACCTATGAGCGAGGACAAGAATTGAATCCTAATTATGAATTTGGCTTTCAACTCGCAGCGGCATTGTCTAGTGCCGGAAAAACTGAACAGATGATTGACACCTATTTGGACTTAATAGAAAAGGAAGAAAGCCATCTTAAGTCTGTTAAAATTCGACTTCAAAACACTCTAGGTAGAACTAAAAGCAGCCAAGACAACTACGACTTATTATCTAAGAAATTATTGTCTCGTGTCCAAAAGAATAACAATAATGCTCTAACTGAATTATTAATATGGCTTTACATACAATCGAACGAGTATAATGCCGCTTACATTTATACCAAAGCACTAGACAAACGCTTAAGAGAAAATGGAGAGCGTATGTTTGACCTTGCCTATATAGCCTACGAAAACAAAGCCTACAATCAATCTGTAAAATGCTATCAATACCTCATTGACTTAGGTGTTGACAACCCCTTTTATATCGATGCTAAAATTTCACAAGTCATTGTTAGCGGTGAAGAACTCCTCAATAGAGAATACAGCCAAAACGAATTGCTATCTCTAGATAATGACTATCAATCTACCATAGATGAACTTGGAAAGAGTAAAGATTTGGTCTATTTGATGAAAGACTACGCTAAATTAAAAGCCTATCATCTTTACGAAACCGAAACCGCTGAACAAATCCTCGAAGAATGTATTGACTTATTGCCAGAAAGTGAACTTCAAGCAGAATGTAAGCTTATACTAGGAGACATTTACCTCATCAATACTAAAGAATGGGACGCTATCATTCAATATTCACAAGTAGAAAAAGCTTTTAAAGAAAACCCTATCGGCCACGAAGCTAAATTCAGACGAGCAAGGGTTGCCTATTTCCAAGGTCAATTCGATTGGGCACAAGCACAACTCAATGTCCTGAAAGGCTCTACCACCAAACTAATTGCCAATAACGCTATGCAGTTGTCCCTTCTAATTACTGATAATATGGGCTTAGATACCTCAGCACTAGCTATGCAAATGTATGCCCAAGCAGAATGGCTTATCTATCAGAACAAAAACGATGAAAGCTATCAGCTATTAGACAGTATGCTCACTACTTTTCCAGGGCATACCCTATCTGATGAAATTCTTTACAAACAAGCTGAAATAGAATTCAACAAGAAAAATTATACCCAAGCTGTAAAACTCTATGAAAAAGTAGCTACTGAGTTTTCATTTGATATACTTGCTGACGATGCCTTGTTCCAATGGGCAGAGATACTCGAAGAAAAACTCAACGATAGTAAAAAAGCACAAGAACTTTATGAAAAGATAGTTTTAGACTATTCCGATAGCATATACACTGTAGAGGCTCGAAAAAGATTTAGAAAGTTAAGAGGTGACCAAAACGAAGAATTATGATTATTTATAATGTAACTGTAAGTTTAGTAGACCAAAGTATTCATCAAGATTGGTTAAAATGGATGAAAGAAGTTCATATTCCTGAAGTGATGGGCACGGGCTACTTTTTAGATAATAAATTATGTCGTTTGTTGGTGGAAGATGAAATTACTTATGCCATTCAGTACAGCTGTAAGGATATAGCTACACTTAATGAATATCAAGAAAAATGCGCTCCACAATTACAAGAAGAACACAACAAGCGATACAGAGGTAAATTTGGTGCATTCAGAACACTTTTAGAAATCGTTCATCAACATTAATTCATGTCAAAGGTAAGAGCAAAAAAACACCTCGGTCAACACTTTCTAAAAGATTTAGGAATTGCTCGTGATATTGCTCATAGCCTAAGTTTAAACAACTATTCTAAAGTATTAGAAGTAGGACCAGGCATGGGAGTGCTAACACAATTTCTCATTCCTTTAGATACAGAAACATTTGTGATAGAAATAGATAAAGAATCCGTTTCTTATCTTAAAAAACACTTTCCTGAATTAGATCATCATCTTATAGAAGGCGATTTCCTCAAACTACCGTTACAAGAAATTTTCAAGGAACCCATAGCAATTATTGGCAATTTCCCTTACAACATATCTTCTCAAATTCTTTTCAAAGCAATAGACCACAAGGATATAATACCTGAAATTGTAGGTATGTTTCAAAAAGAAGTTGCCGAACGTGTTGTATCGCTACCAGGCAGTAAAAAATACGGCATAATAAGTGTTCTACTACAATGCTATTATGATGTAGAATACCTTTTTACGGTAGATGAAACTGTCTTTGACCCACCACCTAAAGTAAAATCGGCAGTCATAAGATTGAGAAGAAATGACAGAGATAAGTTAGACTGTGATGAGAAAAAATTCATCAAAGTGGTAAAAACAGCTTTCGGTCAAAGGAGAAAGACTTTGAAAAATGCTCTAAAAAGTCTTAACTTGGTGGACGAAAATACTGCTAGTCAGTACCTTTCATTGAGAGCTGAGCAATTAAGTGTTGAAGATTTTATGAATTTAACAATCTGTTTTGAGTGATGAAGTTTGAATTAACCAAAAAATTTATTGACGAACTAAATGAGCGCATAGAAAATAAAGACCAAAAGTCTATTATTTCTATGATTAAAAACTGTCACCCTGCCGATATTGCCGAAATTCTTGATGAATTGGAATTTGATAACACTTGTTTTCTATTCGAACTACTTGAAGATAATATAGCTGCCGATGTATTGGTAGAATTGGAAGAATACCTCAGAGAAAAACTCTTAAAAATATATTCTCCAAAAGAAATCGCCGAAGAATTTGTTGATAATATGGATTCAGATGATGCTGCCGATATCATTTCTGAATTACCAGAGAACAAAAAGCAAGAAGTACTCTCACTCATTGAAGACCAAGAACTTGCTAGTGATATTGTTGACTTACTAAATTATGATGAAGATACTGCTGGTGGTCTAATGGCAAAAGAGCTTATCAAGGTAAATAGCAACTGGTCAGTCATGCGTTGTGTCAAAGAAATGCGTCGACAAGCAGAAGATGTAGAGTTAGTCTATACGATTTACGTTGTTGATGATAATAATGTTCTGTTAGGTACCCTATCACTCAAACGATTATTGCTTACAGACTCTAAGACCATTATTTCTAAAATAATGAAAGAAGACATCATCAAAGTTAGCGCATCGATGAACCAAGAAGATGTAGCTAATACAATGAATAAGTACGACTTAATTGTGCTACCTGTAGTTAATGACTTGAACCAATTGATTGGTCGAATTACTGCCGATGATGTCATGGATATTATGAAAGAGGAAGCTGAAAAAGATTATCAATTGGCTTCGGGTATTTCTGAAGACGTAGAGTCTAGCGATACAATTTGGGAAATTACTAGAGCTAGACTTCCTTGGTTACTAATTGGTATGATAGGCGGACTTTTTGGGGCAAAAGTGATAGGCATTTTTGATATTGAGAAAAACTATCAAATGGCATTTTTCATCCCTCTTATTGCAGCTATGGGCGGTAATGTTGGTGTTCAGTCTGCTGCTATTGTAGTACAAAGTCTAGCTGGTGGAACCAATACCTTAGGGAATATCTCACAAAGACTAATTAAAGAGCTCGGTGTTGCTTTAGTTAATGGTATAATCTGTTCAAGCATTATTTTATTAGCAGCCTATTTATTAGGCTATAGTCTTTTGTTAAGCATAACAGTTAGCATAGCGTTATTGTCAGTTATCATTTTCGCTGCTTTATTTGGAACATTTATCCCACTAACCCTAGATAAATATAAAATTGACCCCGCTTTAGCTACAGGACCGTTCATCACAACTGTTAACGATGTACTTGGTCTATTTATTTATTTCCTCATAGGTCAGCTGATACTATCTTTATGAAAAAAGTGCTTTTTGTAGATACCGTTCACCCATACCTTTGGGAAGAATTACAAAAAGAAGGCTATACTTGTGTTGAAGGATACGACCTTTCTGAAAAGGCTATTGTTGAACAACACAATGATGCATACGGTCTAGTTATTCGTTCTCGCATAAAAATTAATGCCCATTTCTTATCGCACTTTAACAACCTTACTTTTATCGCTCGTGCAGGTTCAGGCATGGAAAACATAGACCTTGACTATGTCCATTCTAAAAACATACATGCCATCAATGCTGCTGAGGGAAATAAACAAGCGGTAGCTGAACACGCCTTAGGCATGATTTTAAGTCTATTCAATAATCTTAATAAAGCTGACAGCGAAGTAAGAAAGGGCATTTGGCAAAGAGAAGAAAACAGAGGGATTGAATTGAGTGGTAAAACGGTTGGTATTATTGGCTATGGAAATAATGGTTCAGCATTGGCTAAAGTATTAAGTGGATTTGAAACTAAAGTACTAGCTTATGACAAATACAAAACAAACTACTCCCCAAAATATGCTATTGAAAGTGATATGAAAACCATTTTTGAACAAGCTGACATTTTGAGTTTACACATTCCACTTACAGAAGAAACTCAGCACTTGGTCAAGGATTCATTTTTGAAGCAATTCCATAAGCCTATATATCTAATCAACACATCTAGAGGGTCTTGTTTAGACACCAAATCCCTTTTGGCAAATCTCAACTCTGGCAAAGTCTTGGGGGCTTGTCTAGACGTCTTGGAATACGAAAAAACATCTTTCGAAAACTTATCCGAACAACCAACAGAATTGAAACAACTGCTAGAGTCCAATAAGGTCATCCTCTCCCCCCATATTGCTGGTTGGACACAAGAAAGCCAACTCAAAATTGCTCAAGTACTATTTCAAAAAATTATAGACAGATGAATCTATAATTACTGAATTATTAGTCTTTCAACAAGATATTTGCTTTCAGTCTTAACATTCAAGAAATAAATTCCTTTAGGAAGTGAGTTCAATTCAAAGTTTTGAGAAATCGATTCATTAAATTCTAAATCTTGAACATATACCCTTTCTCCAAGTGTATTTACTATTTCGAAACTTCCCTTTTCTTCAGAAAAATTATTTAAACTTAAATTAAATGTTCCATTATTAGGATTAGGGAAAATTTTGAGCTTTTGAATATCCTTTGCCTCTTCTAAAGATGTACAGTCTTTAGTACTTAGCTTAACCGTATCGATACTAGTACAACCATCTGAAGCCGTTACTTTTAACCAATATTCACCCGCTGTCTTTTCAGTAATATAATTTAAAGAACCGCCTTGAGACCATTGGTAAATGCTATAATTATCATGTACAAAAAACGTATGATAATCTCCTTCACAAACTATGACATCAGGACCTAAGTCTAAACTAGGACCATTGTAAGATATAACAATCGTATCAAAAGCTTGACAGCCATAGTTGTCAGTTACTATTAATGAATATGCACCATCTTGAGTAGCTGTAATAGTTTGTGTAGTATCTGAATTTGACCATATATAAGAACTAAAATTGGCTGGAGCAGTAATAGATAATGAAGTATAATTACACAAGGATGTGTCAGAACCCAAATTTAGAGTAGGGTTTGACACTATCACTTCTATTGAGTCCGATGCAGTACAACCTAAACTATCAGTAACAGTAACATTATAGTTTCCTACTTGATAAACGGCTAAACTTTGTAAAGTATCACCTGTTGACCAAGAATATGACGAATAAATGGAAGTTGCATCTAAAGTAATCGTATCGTTAGAACCACAAAGTGCAACAACATTAGGTCCTAAATCAACAGATGTTGCTGATTCGAAAATTACAATAGTATCCGAGTCGGGACAACCTACACTATCAACTACAGACACAGTATATGTCCCTACTTGTGTGACTGCTGAGTTTTGTGAAGTATCTCCATTTGACCAACTATAAGAACTGAAACTTGAAACGCCAAGAACAATAGAATCAAGACCGCAAATATTTAGGTCTGCACCTAAATCAGCCTGTGGTATCGAATGAAATATAGAAATGGTATCTGAAGTACTACAACCTAAACTATCCGTTACAACAACAGAATAAGCCCCCCCTTGAATTATACTAGTCAGTTGAAGACTATCACCAGAAGACCAAGCGTATGAAGAAAAATTAGCAGTAGCATCTAAGGTAATAGTATCATTTCCACAAAGAACTAAATCAGAACCTAAATCTAAAGTAGGGTTTGACACAATTACATTGATAATAGCTGTATCTGAGAAGCAAGCATTGGAGGCAATAAGAGTGTAGGAAGACGTACTAGACGGTAAAAGCGATATGGATAAAGTTGTATCTCCAGTGCTCCAAATATAGTTGGTCGCATTCGAAACTGTGGGTGACAATAATAAACTATCACCATAGCAAACAGTTGTATCATAAGCTACTATATCAATAAAATTGATGATTTTACTTAAACTATCGTTGGAAGAATTAGAATCTCTATTTAAGGAGCACCACGATGTAATGGAATAATCACCAACAGCATTGCTAAAATCTTCAGACGTCACAAAACTATAATTTAAAGTGTCTGCGGGCATTAAGGTATCTGCTACCAATTCACTAACAGTTGTGCCTCCATTAATAGAATAACTCACTAAAAAGTTATTAAATGGAACTGTACCGACATTAGTTAAAATAAATCTATTGTTTACAGGATTTAATGCATCACATACCGAATCTAACACCACATCTACTAGTTCTAAATCAGGCAAACAAAAACTTTGTCCAGTATTCACCATATTTCTAGTATTTGGCAAAGAGGCTACCCAAACAAAAGATGAATACTCCTCTCCAAAACCAACAAGCTGAATAGATGTATTAACAGGAGTCATAGCCGACTCACTAACTCCAATATCCATTGCTACTTCTGAATCAAACAGTCCATTATTGGCAATAAACGAACCCTCGTAACTCAAAAATTGGATTTTATATTTCTTACAACTATTTGCTAACCCTATTCCATCACCAGAAGAAACATCTCCATTTTGGATACCTGAAATAGCAAACCAAATTGCACCATAACCACAACTATCATTTGGTATAACTCCTGATAAATTGAGTGAATCATATACCAAGCCTGTAGAACCATTATATAGATATAAAGTATAACAAGACAAATCATAACCTGCTTTTCCTACAATTTCGACACCTTCCAAGGTATCTGTACCTATGTTATCATAATGAATTTCATTAATTATTAAATTACACTGTGCAGCAAAGACAGTTTGTATAAAAGGCGGTGTCGTACCAACAGTTTGTATTATTGTATCTGAAGAGGCTAATTCTATTACATAAACAGAAGACCCACTACTCCATGTAGAATTTGCCGTATCATTAGAAGACGTGACAAAATAATAATCACTACAATCGTTTAAAGTAACCGTATCATTCACCATAGTACTATCACTAAAGACTGTACTCGAAAATAAAACAGTCGTACTATCCGAATCTAGAATATTCCATTGGTATTCGTTGGCATTGGTTGTAGTTGTTGTAGAAATAACAAATTGTGTAGTTTGGGCACTTGATGTGAAAAAAATAAAATTCACACAAAGAAAGTAGAATAGTCTTTTCATGGTGTTTTTTTAAAGGATTGTTTAACGCAAAACTAACCAAAAAAAGAGAAATAGACCACAAGATTTTTAAAAAGGAACTAATTTGAAAATACAAACTGAACAGTCTGACGGCTTTTTTGTTCTACTAGTATATTTTTTTCATCCACCACTTTGTCTATGGCAGCTTGGTCATAGTGTCTAATGGTACACAGTGTTAATTGGTCGTTGTATTGAACTTTAAAACCTTCTTTTAGTTCAGAAATGAGAGGTAATGTTTTTTGAGAATCGTTATCTACGCAAACAGAAAAACTTACTGCTGAGTTTTGCATCATATTTATGGCTAGTCCATATTTAGCAAAAAGCGAAAAAATATAACTCAAATGGTCTTCCACGATGAAAGATAAATCATTGGCAGAAATAGAAATCAATATTTGATTTTCCTTAATGATAAAAGAAGGCATAAAGGGTTTCATTTCTGCATCTTCAAAGATGACAGTTCCTTCCTCTTTAGGATTGAGGAAAGACTTAACCCTTAGCGATATGTTTTTTTCTTTCAAGGGCTGTATGGTTTTGGGATGTATTACTTTTGCTCCAAAATAAGCTAACTCAATAGCCTCAGCAAAGGATAGCTGATGCAACAACTTAGCATCGTCAAAATAACGGGGGTCAGCATTGAGCATGCCGTCCACATCTTTCCAGATAGTTACTTCTTCAGCGTCCAAAGCAAAACCTAAAATAGCAGCTGTAAAATCTGAACCTTCACGTCCTAAAGTAGTCGTGAAATTTTCTGTGGTGCAACCAATAAAACCTTGAGTCAAAAACACCCCATCATTAGAAATGTATTTAGCAATTTGTTGTTGGGTTAACTGCCAATCTATACGAGCGTTTCTGTAAGTGTTGTCAGTGCGGATAATATCTCTAGCATCTATCCATTTGTTAGCAAAGCCTTCCTGCTCTAAAAAGGCACTTACTATTTTGGTGGACAACAATTCGCCAACAGATACAATCTGGTCGTATTCATAAGCATAAGTGGACGTCGGCGCATCTTCTATAGCCCATTCTATCTCCACAAATAGATTATTGATTTCATCAAAAATAGAATGAGACTTATCAAATAATTCTTCTAAAATAGCATAGTGGTAGTGCTTGACTTCATCAAGGTTTGGGGTATTTCTGTCGTAATAATCATTGACTACATTTTCAAGCATATTGGTCGTTTTGCCCATAGCTGAAACAACAATAGCAAGTGGTTCTGCACCTTCATTGAGAAGAAGTTGACTAATCTTACGAATACCCTCGGCATCCTTAACTGACGCCCCTCCAAACTTAAATACTTTCATTTAATTCAAATGCATTTAATTGTTCTTTGCTCAGCTTTCCATTTAGCCATTCTGTATGTATGGACGCTTCATATTTTTTGTAAAAACGTATGGCATCTTCATTCCAATCCAATACTTGCCAAATCATACCTTTAACATTTAATCGTTGTGCAATTCGAATTGTTTCCTCAAATAATTGCGCTCCAACTCCTTGACCTCGATAGTTCTCCTTGACTACAAAGTCTTCCAAAAATAAAAATCGCCCCTTCCAAGTCGAATAGCGAATAAAATAAAAAGAAAGTCCAATAATCTCACCCTTATATTCGGCTACGATAAACCAATAATAGGGATGTTGACCAAAGCCATCATCTTCAAGCTCTTCTAAAGTCACACTAACCTCATCAAGCGCCTTTTCGAATTCAGCAAGTTCCTTGATAAGTTTCAATACACTAGGCAAATCGGCTTTTTGACCTTTTCTAATTTTAACTTCCATAATAGAGTGTTCAAAGTTAATTATTTTTGAACGTAATTATTTGTCTAAAAATTCGATATTTGCTGAATAATTAAGCACCCAATGGCTAAAATAACTACTCTAGCAGAATTTATTACCGAACAACAAGTTTTGAAACCAGAAGCTACTGGTAATTTAACTCGTTTGCTTTATGACATATCCATAGCGGCAAAAATTGTAAATCGAGAAATAAATAAGGCAGGATTAGTCGATATCCTTGGAGAAGTTGGCGAAGATAATGTGCAGGGTGAATCTGTAAAAAAACTAGATATTTATGCCAATGATGCTTTTATTTCTGCGCTAAATTCAGGTGGTCAATGCGCCGCTATCGCTTCTGAAGAAAATGAAGAAATCATTGTTCTTGATGGGCTAGAGTCCAAAGGAGCTAGATACTTGGTATGTATGGACCCGCTAGATGGATCGTCTAATATAGACGTGAATGTATCAGTAGGAACTATCTTCAATGTGTTAAAGAGAAAAGAAACCAATAAAAAAGTGACCACCGATGAATTTTTTGTCAAAGGCACTGAACAAGTTGCTGCAGGTTATGTCATTTATGGTTCTTCTACTATGCTAGTTTACACTACTGGAAATGGCGTTAATGGTTTTACTCTTGACCCCTCGATTGGCGAATTCTGCCTATCGCATCCTAACATTAAGACACCACTCAATGGCGAAATATTTTCGGTCAACGAAGCCAACGAAAAAATAATGCCCGAAGGCGTTAGAAAATATACCGATTACTGTCATCAACTAAATAATGGAAAGCGTACCCATACAGCACGATTTATGGGTTCATTAGTTGCCGATTTTCACCGTAATATGCTGAAAGGAGGCATCTACATTTACCCTAGCACCGATGCTGCTCCTAAAGGTAGATTAAGGCTTTTATATGAATGCGCCCCTTTAGCTTGGATTATTGAAGAAGCGGGCGGCAAGGCTTCAGATGGTTTTCAACGAATAATGGATATAGAAGCTAATGACTTACACCAGCGTGTGCCATTTTTTATTGGCTCAACAGAAATGGTTGAAAAGGCTGAATCATTTATGCAGGAGGATTAATTGAAACCTTTAATTTTATCTAATCACTACAAAGACCACCCTTGCTTAAATGCAATGGCGGATTGTTTTAGAGAAAATAATTCTGCAAAATTTCATCTTAAAAATTTAGTTGGTGCTCAAACAGCACTTATTGCCTCACATAGTGTTCAAAAGATAAGAAGACCTCAACTATTTATCTTTAACGACAAAGAAGAAGCGGCTTACTTTCTGAATGACCTCGAAACACTGTTGAACAGAAAAGTATTGTTTTATCCTAGTTCATACAGAAGACCATATCAGTTAGAAGAAACCGACAATGCCAATATTCTATTACGAACAGAGGTTTTGAATAGTTTAAACCATCAAAATCTACCTATAATAGTCAGTTATCCGGAGGCAATCTTTGAAAAAGTCATCAGCCAAGAGCAACTTAAAAACAACTCTTTCGATATTAAGCTATCGGATAAAATATCCATAGATTTTTTAAACGAATGTCTGCAAGAATACAACTTCAAACGTGTTGATTTTGTCATTGAGCCCGGTCAATATTCCGTTCGTGGGGGTATCGTAGATGTGTTTTCTTTTTCTAATGAGTCCCCTTTCAGAATAGAATTTTTTGACGAAGAAATAGAAAGTATTAGGACTTTTGACATCAATAGCCAAAGGTCTAAAGAAAAGCAAAAACACATTAGCATTGTTCCTCGATTCCCTATTTTTAGTGACAATGCCCAAGAGAGTATATTAGAGTTTTTACCTAATAATTCTAAAGTATGGCTCATAGACTGTGACCATGCCAAAAACAAACTCAATGAGCTCTTTGAAAAAGCAGAGCAACACTTTGACAATCTTCAAGATAGTCCTCTTAAACACACCCAGCCTCAACACATTTTCTTAAACGGAGACTTGTTCTTAAAACAATTGGCTCATTTTCCTGTGGTAGAGTTTGGGCAACGCCACTACTTTAACGCCGATGCTTCTTTTGAGTTTCGGTCTTCACCACAACCCGTCTTTAATAAACAATTTGATTTACTCATTGAGGATTTAGAAGATGCCCACAATAAAGGCTATCAAAATTTTATTCTCTGTAATGGTAAGGAACAAATCATTCGTTTTGAGAGTATTTTAGAAGATTACGATAAAGACGCTCATTTCAAGCCTATTCTGTTAAGTTTGAGTCAGGGCTTTGTGGATCATCAATTGAAATTATGTTGCTATACCGACCATCAAATTTTTGAGAGATACCATAAATTTCACCTTAAAAAAAGTTTTGCTGACAATCAAGCTATCAGTTTGCAGCAACTCAATAGTTTGCAAGCAGGCGATTATGTCACACATATTGACCACGGTATTGGTCGTTTTGCTGGACTGCACACCATAGACATAAATAACAAAAAACAAGAAGCCATTAAGCTATTATACAAAGACAACGACACTTTGTTTATTAGCATACACTCATTGCACAAAATTGCAAAATATAGTGGCAAAGACGGAGCAGAACCAAAGACTAATAAGCTAGGCTCTGGTGCTTGGCAAAAGAAAAAAGCAAAAACAAAAAGCCGAGTTAAAGCCATTGCTTATGACCTCATTCAATTATACGCCAAGCGAAAAGAACAGAAAGGCTTTGAATTTTCACCAGATAGTTTTTTACAATATGAACTAGAGGCCTCCTTTATGTACGAAGACACTCCTGACCAGCACAAAGCTACTTTAGATGTCAAAAGAGATATGGAAAGCATTATGCCTATGGATAGGTTGGTTTGTGGCGATGTTGGTTTTGGAAAAACGGAAGTTGCCATTAGGGCGGCATTCAAAGCTGTAACAGATAATAAACAAGTGGTTGTATTGGTGCCAACTACCATATTGGCTATGCAACATGCCAAGACCTTTAAAAATAGGTTGCTGGGATTGCCTTGTAAAGTGGATTATATCAATCGATTTAGGACTACGAAAGAGCAAAAAGAAACTTTAAAAGCAGTAGCTGAAGGAGAAGTGGATATTCTTATAGGCACACATAGAATTGTAGGAAAAGACGTTAGCTTTAAAGATTTAGGATTATTAATTATTGACGAAGAACAGAAATTTGGAGTTGCTGTCAAGGATAAACTCAAAACCTTTAAAGCTAATGTAGATACCTTAACACTGACCGCCACACCTATACCAAGAACCTTACAATTTTCTTTGATGGGTGCTAGGGATTTATCGGTTATCAATACCCCACCGCCAAATAGATATCCTGTAGAAACAGAAGTATGCACTTTTGATGAAGAAACTATTCGTGACGCTATCCGTTATGAAATCTCTAGGGGTGGACAAGTTTTTTTTGTTCACAATAGAATTGAAAACATTAAAGAAGTGGCAGGACTCATACAGCGACTTTGTCCAGATGCTAAGATTGGTACAGGTCATGGTCAAATGGAAGGCAAAAAACTGGAAGAACTGATGCTTTCCTTCATGGAAAATGAATTTGACGTGTTAGTTTCTACTACTATTATTGAAAGTGGTTTGGATATACCAAATGCCAATACCATCATCATCAACAATGCCAATAACTTTGGACTCAGTGATTTACACCAAATGCGTGGACGAGTAGGACGTTCCAATAAAAAATCGTTCTGCTACCTTTTAGCCCCTCCTACCTATTCTCTTACAGCAGACGCTAGAAAACGACTTAATGCCCTTGAACAATTTTCTGAACTAGGTAGTGGGTTTAACATATCTATGCGGGACCTTGATATTCGTGGCGCAGGAGATTTGCTGGGTGCAGAACAAAGCGGCTTTATTAGTGATATAGGCTTTGAGATGTATCAAAAGATATTGGACGAAGCTATCAACGAACTGAAAGAAGAAGAGTTTAAGGAATTGTATGCCGAAGATGATAAAGAAAAAGAATTTGTTGACGAATGTCAGTTAGATACTGATATGGAAATATTAATCCCCAACGATTATGTCAATAGCATCAGTGAGCGTCTAAAATTATATAATGAACTGAGCAGTTTATCTGAAGAAGAGCAACTTATAGAATACAAAGCTAAACTTATTGACAGGTTTGGACCTTTACCCACAGAAGTGCAAGAACTAATCTTATCACTTCGACTAAGATGGATAGGCAAGACCCTAGGCTTCCAACGTATATCTCTAAAGAACGAAAATCTAACAGGATATTTCCCTCCACAAGAAAATCCCTATTTTCAATCTACCACCTTTGGTAAGGTCTTAGAATATTTTAAAAAGAATCATAAAAATTGTGAGATGAAAGAACTGAAAGGTAAATTGATTTTTAGAATAAAAAATGTCAATAGCATTCAACAAGGCATAGAGAAAATCAATTCTATATTATTGGAATAATTTAATTTTAGTCAGTAGATTATTACTTTACACTAACTAATCTTATCGTTCAATAATTGGACTACCTTCTTATGGCCTCAACAGGGTCAAGTTTTGATGCCGATAATGCTGGAACAATACCCGAGATTATACCAATTATTGCAGATACACTCAAACCTAAAGCAATATTTTCAAGGGTTAAATCAATAGAAAAATCTAGAAAATTAGTCACTAACTGAGTCAGTAAAAAGACTAAAGTCAAACCTAGAATGCCTCCAATTAAACACAAAAAGATAGATTCAAACAAAAACTGATATAAGATAAAACTGTTCTTTGCCCCTAGTGATTTCTGTATGCCTATTTGTTTAGTTCTTTCTTTGACAGAAACAAACATAATATTTGCAATTCCAAAGCCCCCTACTAAAATAGAAAACCCTCCTATTATCCAACCAGCTAAACCAATTACTGAAAACAAACTATCTAGCTGACTACTTATCAAACTTATTTCATTCATAGCAAAGTTGTCCGACATTTTGGGCTTAAGTCTCCTCAGCGAACGCATAACACCGGTGAGCTCATACCTTAACTCCTCATTAGAAACATCAGTTTTTGCTTTTGCAATAATAGTGGGATTGCTCCATCGCTTGTTCATTAGTTTATATCCAAAAGTAACAGGTACAACAACAGCATCATCTAAAGAGTTGCCAGTAATATCTTCTCCCTCCTTAGAAAAAACACCAATAACAGTAGCTTTTTCACCCTTAATCTTAATAACCTCTCCCACATTGTCTAAATTATTCAACAAGGAAAGTGCTATGGTATGACCTAATATGACATAGTTTTTTGCCCCATCAATTTCTTGCTCAGTAAAATATCTACCATAAGCCAAGTCAAAACTTCGAATCGACTTCCAATCGTATGAAACTGCCATAACATCTACCCCTTCGACACTATTATTAAGGTATTTGAGTGTTCTATTTGCACTAATCATAAAGGCAATAGCCTCTGCTTTTTTAGACTTAGCGGCTAACTTTTTCATTTCACTAATTTCTACCTCTGGCCTACTCATAAAATCCCACCACTTGTATTCACCACCATCGCTAGCACCCCAAGGCCATTTTTGAATATAAATGACGTCACTTCCTAATTTGTTGATGCTATCACGGACGTTTTTCTCCAAAGAATCAACAATTGTAAATACGGTAATAACTGCTAATATGCCGATGGTTACACCTAGCAAAGACAAAAAAGTTCTCAATTTATTACTAACGATGGCATGCCAGGCAAAACGAAAACTTTCTAAAAAAATACGCAGTAAAATCATAATGAAAATTGGTTGGATAAAGATAAGATTTTTTGAAGGAATTGAAAGTTATTAACAAACAGGTAAAAGCTTTTAATAGTGGTTGATTGAAAGATGTTATTTAGGTAATATTGCAAGATAAGACCATAGATAAATGAACAAACACATTCAGCCCAAAAATGCATTAATATCTGTTTTTTACAAAGATGGATTAGCCCCTATCGTTGAACAACTCAACCGATTAGGAGTAAATATTTACTCTACAGGAGGTACTCAAACATTTATTGAAGAACTTGGAGTAAATGTCCAAAGAGTAGAAGACCTCACTTCATACCCCTCTATATTAGGAGGTAGAGTAAAAACACTACACCCTAAAGTTTTTGGTGGCATTTTAAGTCGCCGTGAGTTAGAATCTGATAATAATCAACTAGTGGAATATGACATTCCAGAGTTTGATATTGTTATTGTTGACCTCTACCCTTTTGAAGAAACTGTTGCTTCTGGTGCTGACGAACAATCAATCATAGAAAAAATTGACATCGGTGGCATCTCCTTAATTCGAGCAGCAGCCAAAAACTTCAAAGATGTAATGGTCATTTCTTCGAGAGCTGATTATGTAGAATTTCATGATATTCTAAAAGATAAAGATGGCACCGAAATTCAAGACAGAAGACGCTTTGCATCAAAAGCTTTTAACATTTCATCGCACTACGATTCTGCTATTTTTACATATTTCGATGATGGCAATACAGCCTTCAAATTCAGTATGCCTAATGCTAATAGCTTGAGGTATGGAGAAAACCCACATCAAAAAGGCACATTTTATGGTGACCTTGAAGGCTTTTTCGAACAACTCAATGGCAAAGCACTTTCTTATAATAATTTACTCGACGTAGATGCCGCAATACATCTCATCTCTGAATTTGAAGATACCACATTTGCCATCTTAAAACACAATAATGCTTGTGGTATTGCCTCAAGGGATAACTTAAAAGATGCCTACAAGGCTGCTCTAGCTGGAGACCCTATTTCAGCCTTTGGCGGCATACTAGTTTGTAATGTAGAACTTGATGAGCAAACAGCCCAAGAAATCAACACTTTATTCTGCGAAATCATTATTGCTCCGTCCTATCAAAAAGAAGCTGTAGAAATCTTGAAATCCAAGAAAAATCGCATTATATTAGTGCAGAAGGAATCTAAGCTACCAAATAGACAGTTTCGAACTATTTTAAATGGTGTTTTAGAACAAGATAAAGATGTAGCCATCGACCGAGCTGAAGGTATGAAGACGGTGACAAAAGAAGAGCCAACAGCACAACATTTGACAGACCTAGAGTTTGCTAGTAAAGTTTGTAAAAACACCAAGTCAAATGCTATCGTTCTTGTAAAAGACAAGCAGCTATTGGCAAGTGGTGTAGGTCAGACCTCTAGAGTTGACGCCTTAAATCAAGCAATTGAAAAAGCCAAGCATTTTGGTTTTGATTTAGAGGGCTGTGTGATGGCTTCAGACGCTTTCTTTCCTTTTGCAGATTGTGTAGAAATTGCACATCAATCAGGTATTAAAGCAGTGGTTCAACCTGGTGGATCTATAAAAGACAATTTATCCATTGACTACTGCGACGAAAACAAAATGGTCATGGTAATGACTGGAACAAGACATTTTAAACACTAAAAAGAAAAGAATATGGGTTTTTTCGATTTTATGACACAAGAGATTGCTATTGATTTAGGTACAGCAAACACTCTTATCATTCACAACGACAAAGTAGTTGTTGATGAGCCCTCAATTGTAGCTAAAGATATTATCCTAAATAAAGTTGTTGCTATAGGTAAGAAAGCCCAGCAAATGCATGGTAAAACCCACAGAACTATAGAAACCATTAGGCCACTGAAAGATGGTGTTATTGCTGATTTCTCTGCTGCAGAACAAATGATAAGAGGTATGATTAAAATGATACCTCGAAGAAAAAGTATATTCTCACCATCATTAAAAATGGTAGTCTGTATTCCTTCTGGTATTACAGAAGTAGAAAAAAGAGCGGTAAAAGATTCTGCTGAACATGCTGGAGCAAAAGAAGTATTTCTTATTCATGAACCTATGGCAGCAGCTATTGGTATCGGTGTAGATGTTCTTGAACCAAAAGGTAATATGATTATTGATATAGGCGGTGGTACTTCAGAAATTGCTGTCATTTCATTAGGGGGTATTGTTACCGATAGGTCTATTCGTGTAGCAGGTGATAACTTCACTACGGATATACGTATTTATATGAGGAATCATCACAATATAGATATTGGTGAACGTATGGCAGAAAAAATAAAAATAAATGTTGGTGCTGCTCTTCAAGAATTAGAAGAACCACCAGTAAATTTTGCTGTTCATGGTAGAGATTTGATGAGTGGTATTCCAAAAGAAATTATCGTTACTTACAAAGAAATTGCTAGAGCTTTAGACCAAACTATTTCGCAGATAGAACAAGCTGTACTTGCTGCCTTAGGTCAAACACCTCCTGAGCTTTCTGCCGACATTTACAATACTGGTATTTACCTTACTGGTGGAGGATCTATGCTCAGAGGACTTGACAAACGTATATCTTTAAAAACTAAACTGCCAGTTTATGTCGCTGAAGACCCGCTTAGAGCAGTAGCTAGAGGCACAGGAATTGCATTGAAGAATACTGAAAACTTCCCATTTTTAATTCGATAAATTATTGGATAGAAAATGCGTAACCTATTAGAGTTAATAAATAAACACAATCATTTACTCTTATTCATTCTTTTAGAAAGTTTTGCCTTATTTCTTATCGTTCAAAACAGTCAATTTCACAAGGCCGCATTTTTAAATTCAACTAATGGCGTAACGGCAAATAGTTTTGCTGTAATTAGTAATATTAGAGAATACTTTTCACTAAAGAAGACTAACGATTTACTCCTATTAGAGAATGCGAAATTAAAAAGTCTTATTAGCTATCAAAACACAGATACTATAAGAAGCACAGACCCTTATCAATACATTTCAGCAACTATCATAAATAACTCTGTGGCAAAGGCCAATAATTATTTAACCCTAGACAAAGGTGAAATCGATGGTATAAAAAAAGGCATGGGCGTTATCTCTGAAAGAGGTGTTATTGGTATAGTTAAAGAAACCTCAAAACGTTACAGTACGGTACTATCAATTTTACATAGCCAAAGCAAACTAAGTGTAGCAATCAAAAAAAACAACCATTTTGGTTCTTTACAGTGGGATGGAAAAAGCTATAAAAAAGCTCGTATATACGATATCCCATCACATGTAAAGTTAACTATTGGTGACACTATAATAACAAGTGGTTTTTCTCATATTTTTCCTTCAAAAATAGACCTTGGTCTAATAAGCGAAATTGACACAGAGAATGACGATAAATTCCATAAAATAAAAATGACTTTCATTGAAGATTTGAAACAATTGAGGTATGTCAATGTGTGTGAGTCTTTAAATAAAAATGAAAAGATTAATTTAGAAAAATCCCTAGATGAATAATGTAACGATAAGACATAGCGTTCGATTTATACTATTTATTTTCTTACAAGTATTCATCTTTAACAACATCCTTTTTATGGGATATATCAATCCCTATGTTTATCTTCTTTTTATCATATTATTACCCTTCAATAAGTCAAACAAAAATTTAACCCTATTCATAGCTCTAGGTACAGGGCTTATTATTGACGCTTTTCAAAACTCTATGGGAATGCATGCTTTTACATGTGTATTAATTGCTTATGTGCGTACCCCTATACTTTATAGACTAGTCCCTCAACTGAAAAACAAATCTCAAACTATGATTGAGTTTTCAATGAAAGAATTTGGCGTTCAGATTTGTGTGATATATACTACCCTACTAGTATTTATACATCATTTGGTATTGTTTACTATTGAAGCTTTTAGATTCGATATTGGTAATATTTTACTACGTACAATAGCTAGTGCTTTAATCACTTCTATCTTGCTAATCATCTTCCAATTTTTAAATTCTAGAAATACATTGAAGTGAAAAGGTACGAAAATAGAACGTATATCATTGGTGGTTTTTTTGGACTAGTCATACTCATTTTCATTATTCGTTTATTTTCAATTCAAGTAATAGATGATAGCTTTAAAACATCATCAGAAAACAACGTAATCAGAAAACAAACAGACTACCCAAGGAGAGGACTTATTTATGATAGGAATAAAGAGCTTATCGTATATAATGAAGCGGCTTATGACCTTATGATTACCCCAAAACAAGCCATATCTTTAGACACAGCTCTCATTTGCTCCTTGTTAGAAATTGACACTCTCAATCTAATGAAGCGAATAGAAAAGGCTAGAAATTATTCTATGTATAAAGCTAGTGTATTGATGAAGCAAATATCTGTCGAAACCTATACCAAGTTACAAGAGAATATGTTTTTGATGCCTGGCTTTTTTGTACAAACAAGAACCTTAAGAAAATACCCTTACTCAACGGCTAGTCATTTGCTAGGCTATGTGGGAGAAGTCAACGAAAGAATTGTCAAAAGTAATCCCTACTACAAAGAAGGGGACTATATAGGAGTTAGTGGTATAGAGAAAGCTTATGAAGATAAACTTAGAGGACAAAAAGGTGTCAAACTACTTTTAAAAGACGTACATAACAATATTAAAGGAAGCTTTAATGATGGTAAGTTTGATATCAAATCTAAACCAGGCAAAGACCTTCAGTCTTCGATAGATATTTTTTTGCAAAACTACGGCGAGTCTTTAATGAAAAATAAAAGAGGGAGTATTGTTGCCTTAGAACCCTCAACAGGCGAAATTCTATGTCTAATATCGTCACCCAATTACGACCCTAATATCTTAGTTGGAAGAAAGCGATCAGAAAACTATTTGATTTTAAATGAAGATACCATAAATAAGCCTCTTTTTAATAGAGCTTCTTTGGCGCAATATCCACCAGGTTCAACATTTAAATTGATAAATGCATTGATAGGGCTTCAAGAAAAGGTCATATATTCTGGAAGTAAATTTAATTGTGATGAAGGTTATGTGTATGGTGAGGAAAAGCGTAAAATGAAGTGCCACCCGCACCGTTCTCCTTTGAATCTTATTGAATCTATTTCAAATTCGTGTAATGCCTATTTCTGTAATGTCTACAGAGCAATTATTGAAAAATACCCCAATACATACGAGGGCTATGAAGTATGGCGAAACTATGTCACGAGCTTTGGATTAGGTAATTGGCTTAATAATGACTTACCGACAGGTCAAAAAGGCTTTGTGCCTACTCCAAATTTTTACGATAGAATTTATGGTAAAAATCGTTGGAAATCATTAACTAATTTATCCCTTTCCATCGGGCAAGATGCTTTGCTAACCACTCCCATACAAATGGCAAATATGACTGCAGCAATAGCCAACAGAGGTTATTATTACACGCCACATATCGTTAAAAGCATTGAAAATGATAGCATAGATGATAGATTTAGAAAACCCATTCGTACTATGGTAGATTCCTCTCTATTCGAAATAGTGATAAAGGGAATGCAAGAGGTTGTAGAAGATGAGGAATTAGGAACATCTAATATCGCTAAAATGGAAAATATTACGGTATGTGGTAAAACTGGAACTGCACAAAATCCACACGGAGAAGACCACTCCATATTTATTGGATTTGCCCCAAAAGATAATCCTAAAATTGCTTTGGCAGTTTATGTAGAAAATGGAGGTTGGGGCTCAACTTGGGCCGTTCCTATTGCTAGTCTAATGATAGAGAAGTACCTCAACGACACTATTCAAAGAGATTGGTTGGAGAAAAAAATTGTGGAAGGAGTAATTGAATATTAATGCGTTTTAAAAGTCACATATTTGATAAAGTTGATTGGTGGACTGTACTAATGTATGCCGTATTAGTCATAATAGGCTGGTTAAATATCTATGCGGCATTATTTAATGAAAACTATGAGCTGATGGATTTCAGCCAAAAGTATGGACGACAATTAATATGGATATCGATAGCCTTCCTAATTGCTATTTTCATTTTGTTTTTTAATTGGAAATTTTTTGAAGGTTTTGCTTATCTAATCTATGTACTCTCTTTACTGAGTCTTATTGGTGTTTTATTATTCGGTATAGAAGTCAATGGTGCCAAATCATGGTTTGATTTTGGCTTCATACGAATACAACCTGCTGAATTTGCTAAGGTGGCTTGTTGCCTAGCCTTAGCGAAGTTTTTAAGTAGATTAAATATGAGCTTAGAAAAAACGAAAAATAAAATCATAGCAACAGCTTTAATCCTATTCCCCGTTATCTTTATCACTTTACAAAATGATACTGGCTCAGCTCTTGTTTACTCGACTTTTATATTAGTACTTTATCGCTTTGGGCTACCAGCTACTTTACTCATTATAGGCATAGTTACTACCATTTTATTTGTAACATCTATCATTGTTTCTAAAATTGTACTAATTGTAATTTTATCGGTTATAGCTATTTTCTTTTTTATAATCTCTAGTAGAAAACTTCGTGAACTAATAATTATTTCTTCTTTATTGGCTATGTGTATAGGATTTATATACAGCGTAGATTATGCCTTTGAACGTGTTTTAGAACCTCATCATGTAACGAGAATAAAAGTATTATTAGGACAAGAAAGCGACCCTCACGGCTCTGGCTATAATGTCAATCAATCCATGATAGCAATAGGCTCTGGAGGTTTTGCAGGAAAAGGATACTTAAATGGCACACAAACAAAATTCAATTTTGTTCCTGAACAAAGCACAGACTTTATTTTCTGCACAATTGGAGAGGAATGGGGATTTATTGGCAGTACGTTTTTGCTATTACTATACCTAGCGTTTCTCTTTCGTTTACTTTACTTAGCTGAACGGCAACGCTCAGTATTTAGTAAAGTTTTTGGCTATGGTGTAGTGAGTATATTTTTCTTTCATATCGCTATTAATGTAGCCATGACAATAGGTCTAGCGCCTGTTATTGGAATTCCATTACCATTTATTAGCTACGGCGGCTCATCACTTTGGGGCTTTACGATTTTATTATTTATTTTTCTCAACCTAGACTCGTACAGACTTCAAGTGTTGAGATAAAAAAAGCCCCAACGAAACGTTGAGGCTTATACTTCATAAGACAGAATTCTAATAGAATTTTGCTCTATTATCTTTAACATCAAATAACTCAACTAGAGCTTGATATGCTTGAAAAGATGATCTACTTTTTAGGGTATTAATAATCGAATTTTTAGCATTTGAAAAATCTGAGTTTTCAGCAGATGCAATGACTTTATCGACTTTAAGCGCAAAGACTGCATTTTTGCTTGAAAATACTCCAGACTCTTGACCTTCTTCTACTGCAAAAGCAGCACCAACAAATGCAGGTTGATCTCCTAAATTAGGTACTTGTGTACTTGAAAAATTTAGTCCCTCAACAGTATTAATTGTAGAACCATAATTAGAGGAAATTTCATCTAAAGAAGAATAGCTCGATAACTCTTCCATTAATCTTTCAGATTTCTTTTGGTTACGAACTAAAGTTTCGACTTCTGCTCTAACATCTTCTACATCTTTCAATCCTTCCTTTTTAATTGAAGTAAGCGTAGCAACAACTATTTTATTTCCAAATTCAAAAACGTCAGAAACATCTCCGACTTCAGATTCATAAGCCCACCTCACTAATTCTCTTGGGTTCTCCAAACCAGGAATACTTATTGTGCTTTCTTGTAATTCGTCTGCTATTCTTTTAGATAGATTTTCTGCTGTTGCAGAAGCATCAAATTGCTCGTAGTTAGAATTTTCAGCAGCGAATTTACCCGCTTTAGCAAATATATTTTGATAAGTCGTATTACTATATGTTACCTGTCTATCCAAGTAAGCAACTTTATACTTTTCTGTTGATTTAGATTTATCTACAACCTCAATTAAGTGTGTTCCAAATTGAGTTTTAACAACAACTAACTCTCCTTTTCTAGCACTAAAACAAGCGTTATTAAATTCTTCTACCATTAATCCTTCCGAAAACCAGCCTAAGTCACCGCCATTGACGGCAGAACCCTGGTCTTGTGAGAATTTTTCTGCCAATGCAGCAAAAGACTGTCCTTTAGAAATAACATCTTTCAAACTATCTATTTTAGCATCAGCATCAGCAGTAGTTATTAAAATGTGTCTTGCCTCAACAGAATCAGGTCTTGACGCTTTCTCAACTAACTTAGCTAGTCTAAGCGTATTTGCGTTTTGCTTGAAAGGACCAATAACTGTTCCAGCTTGAGCGGTAGATAATGGCTTAACGTCATCTGTTAAATCGTCTTTAGAAACGAACATTACACGGTTAAATACATCAGAATTTTTTCTAATAAATAGCTCATCGTTATCTGTTTGAGAAAAATCAGATTTAACATCTTGTATCCAATCTTGAGCATCATTTCTATCTTCATCTGACGGACTAACATTGAATACAACGTATTCAATAGTTCGTGATGCCGTTTGCTGATATTTTGTGCTATTATCTTTAATGTAAGATTTCAAATCAGAATCAGTTACCGATATTAGACTATCTGGAATACTCTGGAAAGGAATTTGAATGTAGGATACATTACGTATCTCTGATTGGTATTTTTTAGTCAGTTGTGCTTCCCAATCTGATGCCGATAAGCCTTTAGCTACTAATGCGTTATACTTATTATTTTGTCTTTCTTTACGGATAGCCTCTTCAAAGTTTAACCATTGTTGCATAGCTTGTCCGGTCTCATCATTATTGATGTCTTCTTTAAGAAATTGTAATAATCTCGCTCTATCAAACTGTCCTGTTTCAGGGTTTGTAAACGATTGCTTAACAGATGGATATGGATTATCTCCTTGAACCATATCAAATAATTCACTTGAGCTAACTTCAAGTCCAAGATTATTATATTGATTATTTAAAATCGTTTCCCTAACGACTTGATTCCATACCGAATTTCTAACTTGATCTACATTGACGCTAGGGTTAGACGCTCTTTGTACTTCTAAGGCTTGTTGTACTCTTTGTTCAAACTCTTGATAATCTATTTCTTCATCACCAACTTCACCAAGCACTAAATCTGTAGATACAGCACCATTACTAGATGACATTAAATCAGTTAGGATAAAGGCTAACATTGCTAATCCAATGACAACCAATAATAAACCAGAACGATTTCTAATATTTTCTAATCTTACCATATTTCATTTTTTTACAAGATGGCGAATATACAAATGTTATATGAGATATAAAATAGTAAGCTTAATCTGTTTTACTAAGGCTAACGACCTCAATTTTGGTATCTGACACTTCATCTACAACTAGAGTATAATCTCCAATGTTGATTTCTGTATTTTTCTCTGGTATTTCTTCCAATTGACTAATCAGTAAACCACCTAATGTTTCGTATTCATCAGATTTTGGCAAATCGAAATGGTACTTTTCATTCAAATAATCTATCTCCAGTCGAGCAGAAAAACGATACGTCTTTTCATCAATCTTTATCTCTAAATCTTTTTCACTATCGTGTTCGTCTTCTATCTCGCCTAAAATTTCTTCAACAACATCTTCAATAGTTATCATTCCAGATGTACCTCCAAATTCGTCAACCACAACTGCAATTCCTTTACGCTCTTTGATAAATAACTCCAGCATATCATTGGCCATCATACTTTCAGGAACATAAGAAATAGGAATTAGTATGGACTTTATGTTTTTAGGTGATTTGAACATTTCGTTAGAATGTGCATAACCAATGATGTTATCAATATTTTCTTTGTAGATGAGCACTTTTGAAAGTTTAGTGTCAATAAAAATCTTCAACAAATCTTCAATAGTCTTAGATACCTCAATACCAATAATTTCTGTACGTGGTAACATACACTCACGCACTTTTACGTTTGAGAAATCAAGGGCATTTTGTAAAATCTGAACCTCAACATCTAAATTTTTGTATTCAGACTCATTGGTATGAAGCTTAAGGTATTCTTCTAAATCTATCTTACCAAACACAGGGGAATCTTCGACTAGCACCAAGCCAAATAGCTTAAGACCTCTTTTTGATAAAAATAGTGTTATACTAACTATTGGTGCTAACAGATAATGAAAGAGGGTTAAAGGCAACACTAATATTTTCAAAAATCGATTGGGATTTAATCTAAAAAAGGCTTTAGGAAGAAACTCAGCAGTAACAAGAATAATTAAAGTTGAAATTAATGTTTGAATCAATAATACTAGAAACGAAGACTGAGTATATACTTGTATTTTGGGCTCTAATACTACTGCCATAGTTATACCATAAACTACTAAAGAGATGTTATTGCCTACTAGCATAGTAGCAATATATTTCGATGGGGAACGTAAAATTCTTTGCAACAAAGGCGCTACAATGGAATTGGATTGTTTGTCCAGCTCAAGTTTCAATTTATTGGACGATAAATATGCTATCTCCATACCTGAAAAAAAGGCCGACAGAAGTACTGAAGCTAATATGATTATCCAACTATTCATCGGGCTGATTTATAGTTATAGTACCTTTTATTTTACGAATAGTATACTTAGAAAAATTTTGGTTAGACACTAATCCTTCACCAAAAATAACTTCATTTTCTGTAGTAATTTTGACAAATTCATCTGTAAATATTTCTTCTTTTTGTTGATTCCAATTCAGCTTTTCTGTCTCCAAAATATCACCTTTAATATTACGAACTACCACGTTACTTTCGGCTAACATCAAATCATTTTCATCATCAACTATGGCATAGTCAGCAATTAACTCAGACTCTTTTTTACCATTGACATCAAAAAACTGAACCTTTAAACCGTTTTTAAATTCAACGTATGTTTTTTCATCAGCATATCGATTCATAAGAGTAGCATTTAACAATACTCTTACTTTAGCTGAATCGCTATAAATGATTTCACAATCTTTGATAGTTTCTATTGGAAAAGAAGCTTGATTCTGAATGGAAATTTCATGAATTTTTTCCAAGTCATTAGAACAAGAAGCTATTGTAAAAAATAAAAAGACAAATAGCGAATTTCTAAATGGAGTATGTGATAGCGGTACTATGAGAAATTATTTAATTCTAACTTTAGTCGATTCGTTTATCCAACAACCAACCGTATATGTATCGCCTTCTTTATAACCATTAAAGAAAGCATCTTCATTAGAGGGTAGATACTTTGAATAGGAGGCAATTTTCTTATTGGCTAATTCAGCAACTGAACTATCCATATTTTTAGCAGCAATGAATTTGTCAATAGCGGCTGAATATAGCATAGCAGACTCAAAGGCGTTGCTTCCACATTCATTGGCAGAAGCAGCATAAATATCACCAATCAATAGCATAGACTTGCCCCATTTAGGACTTATCTCTAGTGCTTTTAACGCATAATTTCTAGCTGTGGAGTTGTTACCCGACTTGAAATAGGCTGCCGACAAACCATAAAAACAATTGGCTTTATCATCATTAGAATCAGAAAGCTCTAAAGCTTGTTTGAAAAAAGCAATCGCATCGGAAGATTTATTTTTCTTGATAGAAAGGTTACCCATATTGTATGCTGAAAGTGCTGAAGGCTCTACTTCATGTAATTGTTTTGCCGCTGAGAAATATACTTCTGCATCGGTACAATCTTTTTTGTCAAGAACTTTAACAATACGCTTCAGTAAATTTATGTCGTCAGGTGTTTCTTGATATTTGGCATCAAACATAGCTATGAGGTCATCACAGGTAGCGAACGGTACGAATAATTTTTCTACATTTTCAGCCGCTTTGACATAAAACTTTTTACTTTTTGAATCTTTAGCAATATTGATATCAAGGTAATCTGCCACAACAGCATAAACTTCTAGTACTTGTGCTTTATCAAAGCTTTTAGCTTTATATTTTTCGGTAGCAGCTTTGAAGTATGAAAAAAGAGCAGTGGCTTTAGATTTAGCTTCTTGCCCTTCCACAGATTGCTTTAAATAGGTAAATGCTCGGTCTAAATCAGAAAAAGAATACTTCATCATATCAGAACCTTTCAATCCTAAAACATAGTCTTCTTTACCAAAATTAGCAATCCTATTATCGTACAAAGCTTCTAAGGAATCTAAATATGCTTTTTGAAGTTCTTCAGAACCTTGATTTTTGCTAATAAGATGATTGTAAAGCTTGGCTCCATCTATGTAAATATTTTTAGACGCTTTTGGACAAAGTGTATAGGCTTTTCTCCAAGGAGTCATAGCATCATCATAATTATTTTGTTTGACATACTCGCGGTATAGCGATATGTTTGTAACACACTTTACACTATCACTTCCAAACTTGCTACCGACCAAAGAGTTAGCACTAAGCGTAATTGATAAAAACGCTGAGAATAAAAACAGTAACTTTTTCATAATTTAATCGTATTTTCTTTTAATAAACCAAATGTCGCTAAAAATAAAACCTATTTTGAACCTAGCAAATGACTCTTGAATTAAGCCATCATCAGTTGTTCCCATTTGTCCAAACTCTGCTGACAAATTAACTAAAGAACCACTTCTTTTCAGAGGTAAACCAAATCCTAATGTGATGGCTTTTTCATCCAATTGCTGATTTTTCAAATTCAAATAAGTTTTAGAACTATACATACCTAAACGATAACGAATCATCTTATAGTATCTGTTAATGGATTTTTTATCAGGCACAAATTCAAAACCTAAAGCCAATCGACTGCTATTTTCCAAATCATCATTGACACCAAATAAATTATATTCTTCCCAATTATCGCTTTTGTAATCAGCCATTATTTTCCATTGCTCATTGCTCAAAGCTAAACCAAAACCCATAGAAGTTGGTAACTCTAAAGAGCCGTCAAGTTGCTGGTCGAAACTTATTGTGTCTTCTATCAACTCAAACTCACCTCCACTTCTAAACGTTTCAATTAATGATGTTTTCTCAGCAGAAATTTCACTTCCATTATCCATAGTAAAACCCAATACTGAATTCCATTTTCCTAATTTGGCTTTGTACATTAAACCAAAATCAAAATAGAAGCCATTGATATTGACATCTTCATTAATCTTTGTGTTAAAAACGCTTACATCATTAAATAAAACTTTTCTACTAGAATTTAAATTACCAAACAGATAATTAAGATTTGCTCCAATAGACAAGTTCTTATTGACGTTAATAGAATTACCAAAATAAATACGTGTAAGCCCACCATTACCTTCAAATAAAAGATCTGCAGGAGGGTTTGTGCTAACGTCAGAAAATGAATAAGACTTCTCAGAAAAAGGTAATAGCCCTACACTTGTTCCCCAAAACTTTGATAAGGGAAAAGAAAACATCAAGTAATTGAAATTTGTAGAATTAACAACTTGATTTTGAGTGTTAGTTTGTAGAAGTTTTGTAGTATGAATTCCTCCTGTTTGCATAGTAAAACGCTGAGCAAAAACTGAAGAATAAGAAGCTGGATTGCTAATATTGATGGATAAGGGGTCATAACTAGCTATGCCAACTCCACCCATTGCTGACTGAGTGGCCGTAGAAAAACTTTGCAAGTCGCCAAGACCAAAACGAGAATAGGGAGAGTTTGATTCATTTTGTGCTGATAATGACAAGCCCATAAGCACAAAAGCTAAAATGCTAAAAATATGATTCATTATAATCTAAAATTTTATTTAACCCTTCCATCAATAGATTTGGGTTTGCAAATATGGTGTTTTTTAATCCCTTATCAAAGAATTTAGCGTTGCCACCAGTAACTATTACTTTTAAATCAGGATATTGATTTGTATAACGTTGAATTATTCCATCTATTTCAACAAGGACACCATTTATTATTCCAGAATGAATAGACTCCTCAGTATTAGCTCCTGTAAGTTTAGCTGCATCTACACTTTCCAACAAAGGTAATTGGCTTGTAAATTGATGCAATGCATTATATCTCATCTGTATCCCTGGTGAAATACTACCCCCTAAATACTCTTTTTTAGAGTTAATAAAATCATAGGTTATACAAGTACCCGCATCGATAACTAACACATTATTGTTAGGGAAATTCGCCATTGCTCCCACAGCTAATGCAATTCTATCGTTACCTAAACTATGAGGCGTCTCGTAACAATTCGTAATAGGCAAAGGTGTGGAAGAATTTAAAGAAATAGCATACTTACTTGATAATAGCGGCTCAAAAAGTGTGTTTTTCTTGACCGTAGAAACTATTAGTCTATCGCATTGTGAAAGCAACTCCTCAACACGCTTCAAATTAACATCACTTTCCCTAAACACCATTTGATTATTCTCAAATAAAGCTAGTTTAACTAATGTATTACCTTCGTCTAGTGTTATTTTTTTCATAATAAAAACGCTCCAAAGTTAATAAAAGCAAAAGCATGAGAAAATAATTTGTTACAATAGAATTTTTTTTACATTTGCACACCTATTTAGGTGCTATAGCTCAGTTGGTAGAGCAAAGGACTGAAAATCCTTGTGTCCCCGGTTCGAATCCTGGTAGCACCACCAAAATAAAGACCTCTTATCTAGTAGATTTTAGGTCTTTTTTTTTTGGTCAACATTTGGTCAACATAATTTAGCCTTATCAAGTACATATGATAAATAAAAATAGATTAAAGAAGTGCGTTTATTTATATAGTTTTGCAAAATGATATTATCATTAAGTTTAATATGCCTCTCCACTTACTTAATTTGGAAAGCAAGTGAATCCTTTGACATTGCTTCTTCCTACCTCACTCGTAATCTCAACGAAGGAATAAAAGGACCAACTATAAATGCAATAGCGAGTTCTTTACCCGAGCTACTCATTTCTTTTTTCTTTCTTTTTTACATTGGTGACCTTGAGGGTTTTTCAGCAGGTTATGCCACCATTATTGGAAGCTCTATATTTAATATCACAATAATACCAGCCGTATCATTCTTAGTGATATATTACAAGAAGGGCATTCCCTTGTTCCCTACTGACAAAAAAATTATAGAACAAGATGGCTTTTTCTTAATCATCACAGAAATTGCCTTGTTAGCAGGGCTATACTTTGGCGGTATATCTATTTACCTTGCTACAATTCTCATTGTTCTTTATTGTATTTATATTGTTTTAGTTTTTCAAAAAAGAAATGATAAAAGCGTAACAAATAAAGGCAGTACATCACAAAACAACAAAGAAGATTACATTCAAGAAACTGGATTTTATTATAAGATAATCAATATTAATATTGCAGGATTAATATTAAACAAATCTAAATTGAACACTTGGAAGGCTAGTTTAATCTTACTTATTTCTTTGGTAATTATCTCCTTAGCTTGTAAAGAACTTGTAACTAGTAGTGAACACCTATCGGAGCAACTGAATTTGAATTTATTTTTCATTACCTTTTTTATTGCTGCCGTAGCCTCAAGTATCCCAGATACAATATTATCTATCAAAGATGCTCAAAACGAAAAGTATAAAGATTCTTTTTCGAATGCATATGGCAGTAATATATTTGATATCTGTATAGGTATAGGACTACCCGTTCTTGTATATCTATTGGTCAACGGTATAGATGTCATATCAACAACTACAACAAGCAATAACAACAACATTGTTTTCTTATCGTCTATATTTTTAATCGCATTCTCTATCCCTATTACTCTAATTTATTGGTTGAAAGGAATAAATTTTTACCGATCAATAATTATAATTGGGTTTTACATTAGCTTTTTAGGCTTAGTTTTTTACCTTTCCTAAATGATAAAAAAAGGAACAAAATTATTTAGCATTCTTAAATTTAAATGCCCTCAATGCCATGAAGGTGACTTCTTTATCTCTTCAGCATATAACTTTAAAAAAATTGGTGAACTGCATAAACACTGTCCCAATTGTAAATTAAAATTCAGCAAAGAGCCTGGTTTTTATTTTGGGGCAATGTACGTTTCATACGCTATAGGCATAGCAATTTTCATTGCAACTTATATAGCTAACTGGATTCTTGATTTACAAGCATCTTTATTTCAAATACTTTTATTTGTAGGCACAGTTTTGATTGTTGGTACTCCTTTTTTATTCCATCTATCAAAAATTATTTGGGCTAATCTATTTATTCATTATAAAGTCAATAATTAACTTTTTATTAGTTTTTATATATTCAAAGTGTAATTTTGACATTTAAAGCCTTTTTTTATGTTAATTATTTAATATATTTGGCTAAATACTAAAAATAATATGTCTAAGATTAATGTTTCTGTCGATTGTGTAATTTTCGGTTTTAATGATACTGAAAAAAAACTAAAAGTTTTAACTATTGAAAAAAAGGTAAATCCATTTTCAAAGCAAGACCATAAGAAAACTCAATTTGCTATTCCTGGTGATCTCATTGAACTTGACGAAGACATTGACGATGCTGCCAATAGAATTCTTTTTAGCTTAACAAAATTAGACAACTTATATCTTAAGCAATTCAAAACCTTTGGTAACCCAACACGTGTACAAGAAGAAAAAGATAAAGAGTGGTTAGTAAATTTTAGATCCGACCCTAACGAAAGAGTAATTACAGTTGGATACGTTTCTATTGTTAGAATGGAAGACTATAATCCTCAAGCCTCTTATTTTGCCCACGATGTATGTTGGACAGATATAGAAAATATTCCAGAAATGGCATTTGACCATAACTTAATTGTTGATGATGCTATTCAGTTCTTGAGAACAGAAATAAATCATGAGGTAACTTCAGAATTACTACCCAGAAAGTTCACTTTATCGCAACTGCAAGAACTATACGAAATCATCTTGGATGAAAAGCTTGATAAAAGAAACTTCAGAAAACAGATTATAAGTAAAGGAATATTAAAGAAAACCAACGAAAAGCAAAAAGGTGTTTCTCACAAACCTGCTGAGCTTTACAAATTCAACCAACAATAAATAAAGGTTTTAGCTAACTAACTCTTCAGCTTTTGTAAATGCTAATGAGGCTGGTCCTAAAACATTCATTTTGTCATCAAGTAATTCGGAGATTCCGTAGTGTATTTTACCTTTAAAGTCATCAAGTAATTGCTCCTCGCAAAAACCAGAAATTAATGGCAAATAACTCTCCATAGACTTGGCAATATTTCCACAGAAAATAATAGCTTCTGGATTCAGGACATGTATAAAATCAGCCATTTTTTGTCCTAGCTTTTCAAATGTGAAATTTAAAATCGCCTGACATCTTTTATCTCCATTTTTAGCTTTATCAAAAATGGTTTTAACCGAAGGAATTTGAGTAGGAACACTGCTTTTTATTTCTTTCATATTAACAGCATATGACTTTTTGATGCCATTAGCAGAAACAACCGTCTCTAAACATCCTACACCACCACAATTACATTGTCTATCTAAACCCTCTATTTTGGTATGACCGAATTCACCAGCATATCCGAAAGCACCTTCAAAAAGTTGATTATTGATAATAATACCACCACCTAATCCAGTGCCTACTGTAATAAGAGAAAAATCTTTGTATTTTTTACCAGAACCATAACGATTTTCAGCCATAGCTGATGCATTGGCATCATTAATTAAAAAGGTAGGAATACTCAATAAACTCTCTAAGTGTGCTTTTAAATTAAACGGCTTTAAGTCGTCCCAAGGGAAATTAACTGGACAAAACGTTTGTGCCTTAGAATCAAAGTTAGGCGCACCTATCCCAATTGAATCTATAGAATACTCCAATGTTAATGCTTCAATTTGGCAACTTAAATCATCAATATACTGAGCAAAGGAATCACTTGCTTTAGTTTTGAAAGCACTCACTTTTAGAATTCCATCTTTAGAATCTACGACAGCTAATTCTGTATTTGTTCCACCAATATCTACTCCTACTACTTTCATCTTATTAAAGGTTTTTAAAATGGTTTAATAAAATCCCTGCTGTTTTAAAATTGGTTGCTAGTGGGACTTGGTACACATCGCACAATCTCAACAACATGTTTATGTCTGGTTCGTGAGGGTGCTTTCCTAATGGATCTCTCAAAAAGAGAACAGCCTCTATTTCATTAGTTACTATTTGTGCAGCTATTTGTGCATCTCCTCCTAGTGGCCCAGATTCTACTGCACTAACATTTAAATTAAATTCTTTGACAATTTTAGAAGTACTTTTAGTACAAACGATGGTATGATTAGAAATCACGTCCATTTTGGATTGTATAAAACCCCTGAGGCGATCTTTGGTGCCGTCGTGTGCAATAATTGCTATCCTCATTGATTTGAATTGAGTTTAGATTGTGCTTTTTCAGAAGCTTCCATTCTTATTTTACCGATAATTAACAATTCTGCTCCAGCCTGATTAGTGCTCAATGGGATATTTTCCAAATCGCAAGTATTCAACAGTTTACTAATGTCTTCATGATAAGGCTGAACAATAGTTGCATCTCTAAAAAAGAACACAATACCTACTTGACCATTTTTTATCATTTCAGTAATCTGAAGGTAACCGCCATCGGACCCTTTATTGACGTGCAAAAGAGGCAAATGTAAATCGCCAGCTTCTAAAAATTCAGCAGTTCTTCCCGTAGCAACAATCTCTCTACCAAAAAACCATGATTTTTTCCCCTTAAGGAATTCTAAAAGATTTGGCTTGAAATTATCGTGGGCTATTACTGCTATTTTACTCATGGAATTAAATTTTTGTTAGTTCTTTTTCGGTAACGATTGAACACAAATCTATTAGACGTGCTGAGTATCCAGTTTCGTTATCGTACCAAGAAACTAATTTAATCAAATTCCCATCAACTTTAGTTAATTCTGCATCAATAATTGATGATTCTTTTCTACCAACAATGTCAATAGAAACTAAAGGTTCTGAGCTAACGGCTAGGATTCCTTGCATTGATGTGTTGGATGCCGCTTGTAACAAGTTATTGACTTCTTCAGCAGTTGTTTCTTTTTCAGTAATGCATACGAAATCGGTAATTGAACCACATGCCACAGGCACTCGTAAAGCTATGCCATCCAATTTACCATTTAAACTTGGTAATACTTTACCAACTGCAGATGCTGCACCTGTTTTTGTAGGAATAATAGAATTCATTGCTGAACGTGCCCTTCTCAAATCTTTGTGAGGCATATCTTGAAGACTTTGGTCTGCCGTAAAAGCATGTGTAGTCGTTATATAACCGGATTTAATACCGAAGTTATCGTTGATAACTTTTGCCATAGGTGCTAAGCAATTGGTTGTACAAGAAGCATTTGAAAACACAAAATCTTCATCAGTAATCACCTCATTATTTACACCCAACACGACTGTTTTGGCGTCAGGTGAAGGTGCTGAAATAACAACTTTTTTAGCTCCTGCTATTACGTGCTGTAAAGCTTGTTCGTTATTTAAGAAACGGCCTGTAGACTCTAATACTACATCAACATCTAATGCTTTCCAAGGTAATTCTTGAGGGTTAGGGCATGAATAAACTGGTATTTCAGTAGAATCAACTAAAATCTTGTTGTCCGAAGGACTAACGTTGTTAGTCAATACGCCATGCGTAGAGTCATACTTTAATAAATGTGCTAAAGTTTTTACATCTGTTAAGTCGTTAATTGCTACGACCTCTATATTATCAGATTCGAGAGCTTGACGGAAAAAATTCCTTCCTATTCTTCCAAATCCATTAATTGCTACTTTAATTTTTGTCATTTTATCTTGAAATAATTTTGTTTAACTTATATAAATCTTCGTTTATATTTTTCTGTTTATCTACTACATCTTGCATAGGAATCAATACGGTTTCATTTTCAATTATACCAACCATATTGCCGTAGTTTTCAGACATTAATGCTTGAACTGCTGACAAACCTAATCGACTTGCTATTAGCCTATCCATTACCACCGGCGAACCTCCTCTTTGTAAGTGTCCAAGAATAGTAACCTTAGATTCGTACTCATCAAATACTTCTGTTAAGTCTTCAGCAATTTTATAGGAAGGACCATAATTATTCCCTTCTGCTACAATTACAATACTAGATGATTTTCTCAAAGATTTTCCGGTTTTCAATCGCTCGGCTAGATTTTTTATCTCAAATCCTTTTTCTGGAATTATTACAAAACATGCTCCAGAAGCAATGGCTGAATAAAGTGCTAAATTACCATTGTCTCTACCCATCACTTCGACAAAGAATAATCGATTGTGAGAACGGGCAGTATCTCTAATTTTATCC
This sequence comes from Flavobacteriales bacterium, assembly GCA_016779995.1. NCBI lineage: Bacteria > Pseudomonadati > Bacteroidota > Flavobacteriia > Flavobacteriales > Flavobacteriales bacterium. The sequence goes on along the minus strand of JADHMO010000003.1, from coordinate 103,627 downwards.
ACAGACTCAACTATGGTTTGTAAAGCTGTCTGAAAACCTATAGAACAATCAGTGCCATATATATCGTTATCTATTGAAGCGGGAATACCTACGCATGGAAAGTCAAATTGTTTACCAAAAATATTAGCACCAGTAATTGATCCGTTACCGCCAATAACAACTAATGCATCAATATTCTGTAACTTTAAATTATGATAAGCCTTTTCTCGAACTTCAGCTTTATGAAAATCTAAAGAACGTGCTGTTCTTAAAACAGTTCCGCCAAGTTCAAGAATATTACTCACTGAACGCATTTTAAGCGGCTTGAAATCATTTTCTATTATACCTTGATAACCACGAAAAAAACCAACACACTCTATGCCGTGATAATTGGCTGAACGAACAACACTTCTAAGCGCAGCATTCATGCCTGGAGAATCTCCTCCTGATGTTATGATTGCAATTTTTTTAATGTCTAAATGTATATTTTTAGCAAATATATGCTAAAAAGTGTAAAAACAACACTAACATAATGTAAAATATTAAGTCTATAAGTGAAAATGACATTTATATATTTATTTTAATGTCGATTTTCTTTCATAAACAGCAATTACTATCAAAAGCATCAACAAACAATACAGACTATCTTCAATAGGAATATTCAGAATTCTTGTGCCAATTATGTGATTTGAGCTATAACTGACTATGGGTGTTTCATTGAAACTGCCTGTTAAAAACCCGTTGATGATTAAAAAAGGAACTAAGGAAACTAAATATGTTCTAAAAAAAGAACCTATCCATTTTGGCTGATAAATAGATAATATAAAAAGAGAAACTGAAGTTAGGCTAAAGCAAACTAGTGTATATAATTTATCTGACCATATCACAGAGCATACTGCTAATACTAACGCAAGTACGAATGAAATTTTAACATAAGCGTTAGACTCTAATTGTTTGTTAAAAAAATAATTTAAGACTTCATGAATAAAGACACAGGCAAAAGGAATTATGACAAAAAATAACCATTCCTCAATAGGCAATAAAAACACTTTTAGACCACATATGTAGTCGTTATTAAATTGCCAGATTGACCAATGTGTAAACCAAATATCCCAAGGAATAAACAAGAGCATCATCAAAAGAATAGAAGGCAAAAGAAGATGCCACTTTTTATAATAATAAATTCGTCTTTCGAAACTCTGTGCTAGAGGATAAGCTAGTGATAATACCATTAAAATGAAATAGAAAAAATGATGCTCTAACAATCCCATTACTAACAATTAAACGATTGTAAAGTGAAAAAAAGAACTTGAGAAATCAATAAGCCAAAACCTAATTTCACATTAAACTTAAACCGATTGAAAGTCAGAATCCAATTCATTAATAATGCCACAAAAAACCACATAATATAATTTTGCAAAGGGATAACCTCTGCTTGCCAGTGCCAGAAATCTAAGCGTATAGCCACAGGCTCAATCATAAGGTCTAATAAAACCATAATGACAGAAGGTAATACAACTTTTAAAATGGAATTAGACACAAAATAGGAGCTAACTGCAAAAGATGATACTACTAAAAGCACCCAGTTCAGACCAATAATAAGTGGCACCCCAAGGAATTGAAAACCTAAAGTTTTGCCATAATGGTATTCGCCAAATAATAGACCAGAATTTACTCCAAGTACTTCAACAAAAAAGCCTATTAGAAAAAGGACAGAAATGACCTTGAAAAAGTTATAAGAAAAGTCATCGTTTCCCCAAATCAATAATCCAAAAGTAAGTGCAAGATTAAATGGCGTAAGCACAAGAAACATTGACTTAACACTTTCCAAAGAAAGAGCCACTCCCCCAACTAAATGAAGAATAAAAAGCAAAATTATTATAAGGTTAACTTTAGTCCAACTCATTTGTTAAGTGTTTGAAAAAAACCATCTACAATTTTTGCAGAAGAAAGTGCCAATGGAATACCACCACCAGGGTGAACACTACCACCACAAAAATATAGCCCTCTAATATCGTTAGAAAAATTAGAATGACGAAAAAAGGCAGCCATCTTGTTATTTGATGCCGACCCATACAACGACCCTTGATAAGACGCTGTTTTTGATTCAATCGTTCTTGGTTCTAAAATTTCCTCTGTTAAGATAAGAGATTCTAGGTTAATTTCCAATTGTTGGGATAACTTTCTAAAAATAGACTTCCTTGCATCGACAATTAAACTGTCCCAATCTTGCCCAGTATTAGATGGCACATTAATCATTACAAACCAATTTTCACAACCCTCTGGAGCATCGGACTTATTCTTTTTTGAAGTGATGTTTACATAAATTGTGGGGTCGTCATAAATGTTTTGTCCATGTCTCAAATATTCAAATTCTTGCTTGTAATCTTCGCTAAAAAAGATGTTGTGCAAATCTAAATTGTCAAATGTTTTATTAATTCCCCAATAAAAAATTAGAGCCGAAGTAGAGCGTTCTTGAGTCAAGGTTTTAATTGGTTTTTTATAGCCCTGCAATAACTTTCCATAAACAAAATGAACGTCCAAATTGCAAACTACATAATTAGCATCAATATGTATACCATTAACCTCAACGCCCAAAACCTGACCATTATTTTCAACAATTTTACTGACTTTTGAATTCAAATGAAAGTTGACTCCCAAAGACTCCGCTAACTCAAATAAAGATAAGGCAATAGAGTACATTCCTCCCTTTGGGAAAAAGGCTCCTTTATTAAATTCTAGATGAGGAATGATATTTAAGATGGAAGGAGCTACATAAGGGTTAGACCCATTATAAGTAGCATATCTGTCAAAAAGCTGAGTCATCTTCTCATTGTTTAATGCCTTAGAATTAGCCCTATGCATAGTCGAAAACACGCCTAAGAAAGGTAACTTTAAAAAGGATTTCAAAACCCTAAAAGATAGGTATGACCTCCATTTGTGCAAGGAACGCTCTAAGAAAAGGAAAGCTGTAGAATCGTATATATAGGCACTTTTTTCTAAGTGCTTTTTTACCTTTTTTGGATTCACACCAGTTTTCTTAGCCGCTTCTTTGGCAAACTTATGGACTTCGGAATAGCCTTTTAAAAAAGTTCCGTCAGGATAAAAGTAACGGCAACTTTCTTCTAACTGAAGATAGTTAAAATACTGTCTTGGATTTTTGTTAGCCAATTCAAACAACTCATCGACAAGCTCAGGCATAGTAAACAAAGAAGGTCCAGCATCAAAGCGAAAATTTTTGGATTCAATTTGTGATAACTTACCGCCTATGTATGAATTGGATTCAAAAACTTCGACAGAATAGCCTTTGATAGATAATCGTATTGCAGTTGCTAATCCTCCTACTCCTGCTCCAATTATTGCAACTTTTTTGGATTTACTCAACCGCATCTTTTATATCTATCAATCGCATCAAGTCTAGATTTTTTAGCATCTACAATTTTAGACACTCTGTACTTGCCATTCTCTTCCAATTCATTAATCCATTTGCTACAATATTCGAAATTAGGATCGTATCTTTCTCTCTGAGTGTTAGGGTTAAATACTCTAAAATATGGTGCTGCATCACAACCAGTACCTGCCACCCATTGCCAATTGCCATTATTAGATGCTTGGTCATAATCCATTAAAGTAGAGGCAAAATATGCCTCGCCTAATCGCCAATCTATACCTAGATTTTTAACTAAAAATGAGGCTGCTATCATGCGCACTCTGTTGTGCATATAACCTGTTTCGAAAAGCTGACGCATTCCAGCATCCACAATATGAAAACCCGTTTCTCCGTACTTCCACTTTATAAGTAAGTCGTTGTTATTCCAACGAATATTGTTGTACTTTTCTTTAAAGCAACTGTCAACAACTCTAGGATAATTCCATAATATTTGAGCAAAAAAGGAACGCCAAATCAACTCATTCAAAAAACCATCTGAATATTGATAGGCTACTTTTACGACTTCTCTAATACTTAAAAAACCAAAGCGTAAATGAACCGATGCATTGCTAGTTCCTTCTAAATTGGGGTTATCTCTACTTTCTTCATAATCCAAAAGTGAACGATAGGTTAAATTGGGCTTATATAAAATGTATTCTGTTTGCAGAAAACCAATTTGGTCAATAGTTTTAACACAAGGCATAACATCTGAATTAATACATTTATGCAGTAAGGTGTCTGAAGGAAAGGGTTGAGTCATGGAAGCTCTAAACATACTCTTCCACTTTTTCATATAATAAGTGTAAACTCCATAGACCTTACCTTCAGCTGTTAGTATTTCATCTTTTTCGAATATGACCTGATCTTTAAACGAACGGAATTTTACTTTTTTCTTGCTTAAAGAAAATTTTATCGACTTATCTCTTTTTGTAGCGTAGGGTTCATAATCTGTATTAGTGAATACCGCATCAAAGGGTAATTTATCATGAAGCTCATTGAATATCAGTTTAGGATCACCATAGTAAACATGAATTTTTTTTCCTTGTTTGGCAAGTTCGGTGTTGAGTTCTGTTAAGCGGTCAAAAAGAAGACTTACGCGTCTATCGTTTTCGTTTAGCTTATCTAAGATATTGGTATCAAATATAAAAATAGGAAGCACCGATTTTGACTTATCTAAAGCCTGAAAAAAACCATGATTATCGTGTAATCTTAAGTCCCGTCTGAACCAAAATACGCTTAAATTATATCTCATGACTTGTACATTTCTTTATCGATAGCACTTTCTAAAGTTGGATAATCAAACTCAAAGTGAGTTGTTATCAATTTGTTTACTGATAGAGCACAACCCCCTTCAAGGATAACACTTCTTCCTCCAAAAATCAGTCTTAAAACAAAAGATGGCAACTTTATCAACAATGCATAAAAAGCCACTTTTCTTTTAACGAACTTCATAAATTCGTATTGTGTCCATTTTTGCTCTGTTGCCAAATTATAAGCTCCAGTAATAGACTGGTTTTGAATAGCATAATATACAAATTTTGCGGCATCATCAATATGTATCCATTCAATATTCTGTTTTCCACTTCCAAAAACAACACCAGCACCCAGTCGCATTGACAACATAGTTGGTTGTAAAAAACCAGAGTCTTTACTCAATAATAAGGATATTCTCATATGGACTACTCTACTACCCAACGATTGAAAGCTTTGTGTAGCTTTTTCCCAATCAACACACATCTGTGAAAGCCAATCTTGTGTTGGCGCATCATCTTCCGACATGAGTTCTTTAGCATCTATTCCGTAATAACCCATAGCTGAAGCGGAAATGACAGTTTTAGGTTTAACTCCCAAATCTTTACATGAATCATACAATAATTGGGCAGCATCTATTCGGCTTTCATACATCAGCTTTTTATTAACAACTGTCCAAGGCTTCATAATGCTGTATCCAGACAAATGAACTATATGACTGCAATCGACTAAGGCTTTTGTATCAATTATTTTTTTAGAAACATTCCAGTGAAAAACATCTTTATCATTAGCCTTTTTTTCATTGGTCGTGAGCGTAATGACATGGTATCCCTTTTCCAAAAGAAGATGTTTTACTCGCTGGGCTAATGCCCCACTACCGCCTGTTATGAGTACTTTTTCTGCCATCTTAAAATTCTATTAAAAGCCCAATGCTAGGGAGCACTGTTCCTGACTCATTAACAATTTCGTATAAACTGTATTGATCGCTACTTTCAGAAGTGTATATTTCATCTCCTATCTCCGAATCAATTCCGACTTCGGATGGTAATTGGATTTTGAAGTTATATAGATTTTCCACATCAATGTAGGCATTCAAACTCCATTTATTAAAATACCATTTCTTATCTAATCGCAAATCTACGCCATGAACATTTTTTAGTCGCTCTGTGTTCAATGCGTTATAATTCAACACGCCTCTTTGATTGATATTCCAAATTTCTACATTACTTGAAGTTGCCAAATCAATAGGCGTGTAAGGGGCTCCACCTGAGTAACGGAATTTCAAACCTAACTCTATATTCCTTGTGAACTTTTTACCTGCAGTCATGTTAAAAATAAAACGGTTGTCCCAAGCCGAAGGAATAAGCTCTCCGTTTTTATCTTCAAACTCACTTCTGTAGTACGTTACGGACATAATACCATAAATTGATGAACTTAGTTTTTGTTGTGCGAGAAACTCAACCCCATAACTTCTGCCTTGAGAGATGGAAGAAATATCCTCGTTGCCGATTACGCCAAAGTCGCCTCCTAAATTAGCGAGAGAAATACTATCAATTATTGAAAAAGGATAATTGTCGTATTGCTTGTAAAACGTCTCTACTGTTATTTTACTGTAATTGGACGGATTATATTCTAAGCCTAAAACAGCATGGTCGCATCGAATATATTCCGCATCTTGATTGAAATAATTATTGTTCAAACCAAAGCCCAAAATTGTGTAGGCAGGCAACTGATAATACCGTCCTAAATTGGCATTCAAACTAGACTTACCTGAAAGGTTGTAGGATAAGGAAAGACGAGGAGAAAAATTAGGGGTAGTCGTATTTTCGGTAAAACTATTACCGTCAATTCTAAAACCAACAGAGGTGACTAATCTATCCACCAAATAAGTCTTGCTCAATTGAGCAAAAGCACCATATTTAATAAAGTGTAAGTCAGTTTCTACCAGCTTAGTATAAATAGAATCGCCTGTGGTTAAAATTCGTTGTGTAGAATTTAAATAAGTAGCGTCTTCTAAATTTAGACCAACATTAAACTTGATGTTATTTTCCCTAAAATTATATTCTATTCTAGATTTATTTTCAATTTCTTGTGATTCGTAATCAATAATTTTTGGAGAAGATAAATCGGCATAATCTTCATACTTTACGGCAGTATTATTAAGGTGACTACGACTCATTACCACCAACAAATTAGAATTATCAAAAAAGCGTTTCCACGTCCCACCTAGAGTATAATTCCACTGCTCATTGATAGGTAAATTGTTGAGTGTGTATTCGTTTTGAGCTAACTTCTGCGGATCATCAATCCCTTCATTGGCTTCTGGATTTAAGGTGAAGTTATCAATAGCTGCTAAACCTATCACATTGAATTGATTTTTAGGATTAGGCTTAAAAGTATATTTCAATTGTACATCGTTATAAGTAGGCAAAAAAGGTAATTGTAAAGCCTTAAATAAAAATTGTAAGTAGGAGCGTCTAGCAGACAATAATAAACTTGACTTTTCGGACAAAGGGGTATTAATAGTAAGCCCTGCATCACTAGAACCTACCATAAATGAAGCACTAAAGTCTTCGTCACTTCCTTCAATTTGTTTGAGTTCCATTACCGAACTTAGGGCATTGCCCCTATTGGCAGGAAAAGCACCTGAATAAAAGTCCACCTCTCGAATAAAATTCACGTTTAATATACCAACAGGTCCTCCTGAAGAACCTTGTGTTGCAAAGTGATTGATATTAGGAATTTCTACACCGTCGAGAAAAAAACGATTCTCATTAGGTGCACCTCCACGTATAACAATATCATTTCTAAAAGAAGGTGAGCTTGAAACACCTGGTAAATTGGCTATTACCTTTGAAATGTCTCGGTTTCCTCCTGGGCTTCTCAGGATTTCTGAAGCGTTAATAGTTCGCAAACTGGTTGGACTTTCTTCTGTTTTATTGAAGGTGTTGGCGGTCACTTGTACCTCATCAATGATTTGAGCATTTTCTGTTAATGCAAAATCTAATCTTAAATTCTTATTGGGAGTTAATTGTATTTCAACTTTCAAGTCCGTGTTAAAACCTATATAGCTGCATTTAAAGTTATATATACCTGGTTCGATTTCTAATAACTCAAAATTACCATCAATATCTGTGGTTGTTCCTTTGGAAGTGCCGTCAATGACAACATTTGCAAATGGTATAGGCTCGTTATTAAGTGCATTTTTAACACTACCATAGACCCTAACAGTTTGAGAATGTAAGCTAAAGGATAATAAAATTAGTATCAAGGAAAAATAATACTTCATAATTAAAATGTTAAGTTGATTGAACGTTTAAGACCGTTATTTCAGGCATAATACCTACTCGACCAGGGTAACCCAAATGACCTATACCTCTATTGACATATAGGTATTGCTCCTTGTTTTGATAAAGACCAGCCCAAAATTTATACTTCCATTGAGAAGGACTCCATTTGATACCTCCTATTTCTATCCCAAATTGCATACCGTGAGTATGACCAGCCAATTGCAAATCCACGTGCTTTGAAAATGGTAGAACTTTGTTAGTCCAATGGGTGGGGTCATGAGAGAGTAAAAAAGTGGGGATTCCTTCTTTTACAGAGAGCATAGCTTTCTCTAAATCACCATATTTTGAAAATCTACCATCGCCCCAATTTTCTACCCCAACAACATTTATTTCTAATCCATCAACGTTTATTAATCGGCTTTCATTGAGCAAAAGGTCAAAATCTGAATTAGTGAAATGCTGTTGTATTTCATCAAAATTCCTTTGCCACTTTGACCTTCCTTCATCAGACTTCAAATCCAAACCAATGTAGTCGGCATAATCATGATTACCTAAAACTGCATATTTGCCATATTTAGCTTTGAGCTTTTTGAGAACCTCTACAAAAGGAGCAGCCTCTGAAGCGTGGTTGTTTACCAAATCTCCTGTAAAAAAAATCAAATCTGGATTTTCTTCATTTATCAATCCAACAGCCTCTAGAAGCTTATCCTTTCTCTGAAAACTTCCTAAATGTAAATCTGATATTTGAACAATTTTCAACGGTTTTGCCCCTTTTGGAAAATTCTTCAATGCTAAGTCTACAAAGTGCTTTTTAAAATTGAAACGACCAATAAGAATACCGTAAGCAAAGGTAGAGAAGGTCAATGCGCCTAAACCTAAAGCTGTATTTTTTAAGAAGGCCAATCTGCTTATGGGCTGACCTCCTAAGGAAAGACTCTTTTGGACAAAAATAGCTTGATATACGTATTTGAAAAGACGTAATAAATCGTCAATTAACAATGGAAGAACCATAGCTAACTTTGAACCAATAATGGTAAATATAAAGCCAAAAATAATAACCATATAATTGGGATATAGTGTCATATTGGTATTGATGGCTGGATAATACATAAAAATTATAGTCAGTAAAGTAATTGCCCAAAACGCATATTTCAAGAATGGTCTTTCAATGAGTTGTGTTTTGAAAGCTGACCATACGTAAAGGTCAAGACTTAAAATGAAACCAATGAGTACTGTTGTGAAGATAATTCTAGCCATGTATTGTAATTTATTTTTTAATTGAGTTCAACGTCTAAAGACTTAAAATAATTGTCTGCAATAATGATGAATTTTTCTTTCTTTTCAGTCAACATTTTATCATACATAGAAACCATAAATTTCATTCTAATATTTTTATTAAAAACTTCTCTATGCTTATCGATGAAACGCCAATACAAAGCGTCCCATATTTCTTGCCATTGAGCCTTTTTGTAATTACTCATTTTTTTTAAGTAGTTACTGCTACTAATATACGGCTTAGTGGACATTAGACCACCATCAGCAAATTGACTCATACCATATACATTTGGAACCATTACCCAATCATAAGCATCTATGAATAGCTCCATAAACCAACGGTATATTTCATCAGGGTCAAACTCACATAACAACATAAAATTACCTAATATCATTAGTCGCTCAATGTGATGAGCATAGCCTGTTTTTAATAATTTGCGTATGGTCGTATCAATGGGAATAATGCCTGTTGTGCCATCATAAAAAGAGGGTGGTATTTTTCGTTTGTGCTGAAAAAAATTGCGATTTCTTTCTTCTGTTCCTTTGGCCACATAGATACCTCTAATGAACTCTCTCCAACCAATGACTTGTCGTATGAAGCCCTCCAAAGAATTTAAAGGTATATCATTTTGTGCAGCATATTCTAATGCGCTGTCAATAATTTGCAAGGGTGTCAGCAAACCGACGTTTAACATGGGTGTAAGAACACTGTGATTAAGGAAATGTTCTGAATCTACGATAGCATCTTCATAAACACCAAAGTCATGAAATCGTTGGTCTAAAAAATCATTGAGCCATTCAATAGATTCATGATAATCATTGGGATAAATTGGAGTCTGAGACAACTCGCCAGGGTTATCAGAAAAATTGTTTTTAACATAACTTACCGCCTCAATATAAAAATCATTGGACTCAAGTTTAGTAATCTTGGGTGGCGTTTTACCTTTTGGATATTTCTTTCTATTTTCTGTATCATAACTCCACTTGCCCCCTATTGGCGAAGCATTTTCCTCTAGTAAAATACCTAATTTTTTACGTTGTTCAATGTAAAATGAGGTTTGAAAAAACTTCTTTTTAGTTGTTTTGAAAAATTCAGAATACTCATCGGACTGATTAATGAAATAAGGGCTTTCATAAACGACACATTGGATATCTTTAGTAGCATTTGAAATTCGTTTTTCTAACCAATTGTCAACGGGATTAATGAAATGAATTTCTTGAATACCCTCACCAATTAACTTTTCTAAAAGCCTACGGATATCCGAATTAGAGTCTGTAGCCGAAATGTAATGAACCGTCTTACCCAAATCTTGAAGGTAAGATTTATAAAACTGCATACTTGCTCTGTGAAAGGCTAATTTTTGCTTGTGGAATTGATAGTGATTAAAAAATAAAAATTCCTCAACGAGATATATAGGATAAGTATTATCCAATAAATCGCTATGCTTAAAAAGCTGATTAGGAAAAATTATATTTACACTATACATTCTTGTTGTTTTTATTTCTTCTACAACGTTCACTACAATATTTTACGTCCTCCCAAACCCGTTCCCACTTTTTTCGCCATGAAAAAGGTTTAAGACAAACTAAACAATTTTTATGTGGTAAGGGCTTGTTCATGCTTTATTAAAAATCAGGCAATTCATTGACTCTTGCATAAGGAAATTGAGCAATACGCTTTAGTTTGTAGTAACTATTCAAACCTCCTATTCCAACATCATCTAACAACTCTAGATTGATTTGACCATCGTCTTCGACTGCCACATCATCAACCCATAAATGTTGAATAGAACCAATAACCATCACACATTTATTCAACTCAATAGGTAACATTTCTTCTAACTTTAAACCTATCTTAACACGACTTTCTTTAACAAATGGTGCATCGAAATCAAATAAATATTCTTCGGTAAACTTACAACTATCAAACTCTGAAACTTCCTTGTCAAATTTAGCCGATGTATAATGGGCATTTTCAACATAGTCAGAAGGAATATGATTAATGGTATAATATTTCGTTTGCATGATGTTATCGTACGTATCCCTCCTAACTTCGTGCTGAGGTCGTAAGATAAATCCCAAAAGAGCAGGATTACTTCCCAAATGAACTATTGAGCTAAAAACAGCTAAGTTACTATGCCCGTTCTCAGAAATACTACCAATTAAATTTGCAGGTTTAACTCCAGTAATAGAGTTAATTATATTAAGACGCTTGATTCGTGAGGTTTGCTGTATTTGCTCTTTTGTAAGGTGCATAAATTATAGTATTATTCTGTTATCTACTAAATCCTGAAATGAAAGGACATTTTTTTCAGAAATGGTCTTAAAAGCAGTAACGTCAAAGAAAAAAATTGCATGATCTCCATGATTATTGACCACCGATTTTTTTTCTAACTCAATTAATGCACAAGTATCTTTTAGCACATTGTAATCTTTCCAAGATTGAAGTAAATTGTATGAGTTGAGGTAACGGTCTTTATCAAAAAACTTACCACTAATTTTACCTAACTTTCTTATTACCTTGAGGTTAGAAGCACTTAATAATTGAAGAACCACCTTAGATGATTTTTCTAAATTTTTATAGGTTTTAGTCGTGTAATCTATAGCGATAGAATACATTTTAGGCTTCATACTTACTGCCGAAACATAAGTACATATATTCATATTGACTTTCCCTTGTTCGTCATAAGTCACTAAACTATATACAGGTGGGCTAATAATATTCCAAGGTCGTTTCATTTTTATTGATTAAATTTTTTATCCATTACTTTAAATCTGTAATCAAAAATACCTTCCAATTGTTTTTTGATTAGCACAACATTAGCAATGTCACCAAGCACACCAAAGGGAGGAATGTAAGTGACAATATCAGTCATTAATACACCACCATCTTTTTCTTCGAAAAAGTGCTGATGATGCCACATTTTGTAAGGACCTAAACGTTGCTCATCAATAAAAAAATGTTTGTCTTTTACCTGTGTTATTTCTGTTACCCAATTCATCTTAATATTTAATAAAGGGGAAACTTTGTAAGTAATAATCATTCCAGGATACATCTTCTCTGGTAGGTCTTTTGATGTAATATCAAATAACATATAATCGGGAGTAATCTCCTTAAGATTGGCTGGAGATGATGCAAAATCCCAAATTGTGTCAATATCTGTTTTTAGAAACTGTTCTTTTCGAAGTTGATAGTGCGCCATAGTCTAGTGTATTAAACTCAATTTGTCAAATAAATAATAATATTGTATAACTTTTTATTAATTTTGTTATACAAATATACAACTATGCTATTTAAAACCAGTCAAAATCAGAAAAAAATCAGAGAAAATTTATTAGCTATTTGCGGCAATTCTTACACCTTAGCTCAAAAAATCAAAAATGGGTTTTATGGTTCTCCTAAATATCTATTATTAAAAATAAGTCCAAAGAATTTTGAGATAGATTTTGAAGAATATACAGATTTAGTGTATTGTACATTTGAACTACGAACCAAAGGTGTAGCGGTATATTTTAGACATAAAAATGAGGAGTATATTTTAATGTCACGCTACAATCAAATCAGTTTTTTAAATAACGATGGAGTATTAGAAGTCCAAATAAATGATTACACCATTAAATTAAAAGTTGTGGACAGCAAAGGTCACAAAAAATTTATTCGAAAATTTATTGAAAGCAGAAATATTTCTATGAGATAATTTCTACAAAATCATCTAAATTATCTAGTATTGTGATATCATGATCCTTTGTAAGGAAATTTATATCTAAGCTATTGGCAACTAGAAAATGTTTAGCCTTTGGAAATGATTGATTCAAATAATTAATGGTAAAATCTAAATTGCTTTTCGAAGTATTAGAAACAGAAAAGAACAATACATTATCAATTTGTTTTTTCTCCGCTAATTGCAACAAAGAGCCGTAAGGCACATTGGCACCTAAATAAACTACTTCAAAACCGTTTTTAATTAATAAAAACTTAGCAAAAATTAATCCGATTTCGTGAAATTCATTTTCTGGTAAAAATAAAAGCCAAGAGGCTTTTTTAATTTCATCTTTAGATGCTGAATCTGCAGCTGCACCAATCTTCTGTTTTACTAATTCTGATAAAAAATGTTCTTGCGAAGGGGCAATTCTATTAGTGAGCCAAAAAATCCCAATTTTAGAAAAGGCAACCAACAATACAGATTTGTAAAACTCAAGAATACCTAACTCCTGAACACCTTTCTCATAAGTTGAATTGAATAAATTAGAATCAAAATCAAGAGCAGACTTTATCAACTTGACAATGTAGTAGGACTCTATCGAATTATCTTCAGCACTGTTTTTAATTTCGTCTACCTTAGATGATATTTCATCATGAGATAGTTTAGAAATGTATGAAATTTTGTAACCATTTTCTATTAGGTAATTACAATTTAAAGCACGAACAAGCAACTCGTCAGTGTAGAACCGAATTTTTGTGTCTGTACGTTGAGCCTTGAGAAAACCGTACCTGTTTTCCCATGTCCTCAACACAAATTTTGTAATACCCGTAATTTGTGAAAACTGGTCAATACTATACTTAGTCATTGATTATGTATTTACCGTTTGGGTATTTATCGAACCAAAAATCTAAACTGCTCATCGACTTGAGATTGATTTTCAATTTATCTGTATAAAAGATAATTTTTGGAGATCTTTTTTTAATTTCTTCTATTGAAATTCTTTCTTTCTTCTTTCTTGGCATTGTACCAAATGTTAAAATTTTGAAGACACTATAGTCATTAATTGTTATGCAAATATATACTTTTTGTATAACATTATTGCAAAAATTTTATACAAATTTAAAAAAGTTATATATTTGCAGTATCTTAACTAAACAAATTTTAATATGAAACATTTACTACGTACTCTACTTTTATCCCTAATTTCAGTAACAACTTTTGCAACTATACATCAAGTTAATGCTGGAATGTTCTATTATACTCCTAGTGAACTTACAATTAACGTTGGTGATACTGTTGTTTGGATTAATGATGGAGGCACACACGATGTAAACGGGAACATTAGTTCTTTAACGGGGAATAGCTTTGACAACCCAGAAAGTTTTGACTCTCCTTCAACCAGTACTGTTGGAGCTACAATATATACGCACGTGTTTAACATAGATGGTACTTATAACTACGATTGCTCAGTTGGCAATCATGCACTTCAAGGTATGGTTGGTACTATTGTTGTTAACTTAGGCTCAGTAGTTGATATTATTGAAAATTCAGAAAACCACAACACTCTAGAAACCGCTGTTATTCAAGCTAATTTAGCAGAAACACTGTCTGGTGATGGTCCGTTTACAGTATTTGCACCAACAGACGATGCTTTTGATGCATTACCCGCAGGAGCATTAGACGACTTACTTGCTGATAATACTCTTTTGACAGAAATACTGTTACATCATGTTCACTCTGGTAATGTACTGTCAACAGAACTAACCGATGGTATGGAAGTGCCAACATTGAACGATGATGTGTTAGTTGTCAGCATAGATGCTGGTAGCGTAATGATTGATATGGCAACAGTCATTCAGGCTGATATTTTAGCTAACAATGGAGTTGTACATGTTATTAATGCTGTATTAGTAACAGAAGATGAGCCTACTGCAATAAATACGTTTTTCAATGAAAAAGATGTAGAATATTTATACTCCATAAACCTATTAGGAGAATTGGTCGATAGAGATTCAAAAGAGAAGATTTTAGTTGACATCTATTCTAACGGAAGAAGTATTAAAAGATACAATCTACGAAAGTAAATTGTAAATCAAGGTTAATTTGATTTTTAAGTGAGAGAGTGAAAACTCTCTCACTTTTTTTAACAAAACAATAATATGAGACCCTTTATTCTATTTATATTTTCATTATTTATTATGAACTCAGCTTATTCTCAATCTTTTTACGAATTATCTATTCCATCTATAGAAAATAAAGAAATCAAAATGTCTGATTTCAAAGGCAAGAACATTCTAATAGTAAATGTTGCTTCATATTGCGGCTACACTTCACAGTATGCCGATTTGCAAAAGCTAAGTCAGAAATACGCCAATAAACTTGTAGTTTTAGGAGTACCATGCAATCAGTTTGGTGCTCAAGAACCAGCAAACGAAAAAGAGATAATAACATTTTGTGAAAGTAAGTTTGATGTTACATTTCCTATGACGAAAAAGGTAGATGTCAAAGGAAAAAATCAGCATCCTCTTTATGCTTGGCTAACTAACAAAGAACAAAACGGATTAGACAATTTCGAGGTATCATGGAACTTCAACAAATTTTTGATAAATGGTGACGGAGAGTTAATCGCTTATTTCAAAAGTGGCGTAAATCCACTAGATGAGCAAATTATTGAAAGACTGAAATAAATGAAAAAATTATTATTTTTAACCATAGCTATACTTATTATATATACCCTATTTTCTTTTCGCGTGAGTAAAACTGAAAACTACAATATCATTAGAACCATAGATTCTGTCGAAATTAGACAGTATCCAACACTTATATATGCCAGTCACTTTTCGCAATCTGGCAACAACTCTCAATTTAGAGTACTTGCCAATTATATATTTGGCGGTAATGATAAGAATGAACAAATTGGTATGACCTCGCCTGTAAATATGCGTCTATCATCCGAAAATAAAGAAATGATGTTCCTAATGCCAGAACGCTATGAAATGGAAACTTTGCCTACTCCTAACTCCAATGAGATAGACATAATAAAAATGGATTCAAGAAAAGTAGCGGCTATTCGTTTTTCAGGGTATTCTAATAGTGCTAAGGTCAAGCGTAAAAAACAAGAGTTGATAGATACACTTGAAAAATACGATATCGCACATACCGATGAATTTGAATTGTTAGTTTACGACTCGCCTTACAAAGTTTTAAATAGAAGAAACGAAGTCATTGTTATACTAAAGTAATGCCTGAAGGACCCGAGGTAAAAATAGCATCTTCCTATTACAATTCGTTTTTTGACGGAGCAAAAAACATCACATTTAAAATACTTACTGAATATTATGAAAACAAGTATGCAGACGTATTTGACTGTATAAAGCAATATCACCCAAAAGATTTTCAAGCCACATTCACCATAGGAAAGAACATTTTTTTACCCCTTTCTAATGGACAATATTTTAATTTCCACCTCGGCATGACTGGTGGCTGGAGCGAGAATAACATAAAGCATTGTCATTTTAAAGTTAGTGCTCAAGACAGAGAATTGTTCTTTAGAGATGTCAGAAAGTTTGGAAAAATGAGAATTCTCAATAAAGAACAAATTCAACAAAAGCATTTCAACACTTACGACCTATTAAATGAAGAGTATAACTTCGACAAGCACCTGAAATACCTCAAACAAAAAGTAAGTCAAAGCAAGTCCATTTGTTCAACACTTATGGACCAACGTTTCTTTCCTGGTGTTGGCAACTACATCAAATCTGAAGCTTTGTATGCCGCCAAATTACACCCTGAAAAACATTGGGGCAAACTGTCTTCCAAAAAAGTTAAAGAACTTTTATTAGCTACCAAAGATATCATGCAAAGCAGTTATGTAAGTGGCGGTGCCGAACTCAAAGATTTCAAAAATCCTTTTCACGTCTCAAAATTTGAACTTAAAGTGTATGGCAAGAAAGAAGATGAATATGGCAATGAGGTTATTAGTAGCACAACCTCTGACCAAAGAAAGAGTTGGTATTGCCCAAAAGTTCAAAAATGAAATATTGTGTCCACTTCATATTCCATGACAATAAAGTACTTTTATTAAAAAGGACTTTGACCAATCCCTTTTACCCAGGAATATGGACACCGGTCGTTGGCAAAATAAAGCCCAAGGAAAAAGCAAACCTAGCTGTAATAAGAGAAACCAAAGAAGAAACTAGCATAAATCTAGAAAATCCTCAATTCGTAAAACACTGCACTTTTGATAATGATGAATATTGGTTTTATAAGTCGAGAACTAAAGGCAGTAACATTTCACTCAATCACGAGAATGACCGCTTCGATTTTTTTGAAAAAGATAATCTGCCCGACAACTTATGGTCTTTTTTCAAAGCCGAGCTTAACGACTTGTGGCTACTTAGTTAGTCTTTTGATAATTAAGGGTAAATAAACCATATCGAAAAAGACAGCAATAAAAGCACTCAATATCGTAATGACCGATAACTGAGAAACAGATTTGAACTCCGAAAAGGAAAGGGGAAAAAGACAGATGATAACAATCAAGGTAGTTTTAAGAATAGCATCTCCTGTTTTGCTAACGACTACATCCAAAGATTCTGACTTTGATATTTTTCTTTTTCTAGCATTGGCATAAGCACTAATAAGATGAATAGAGTCATCAATAATTAATCCAAAAACTATAGTAAAAATGAAGGCATTTGACAGACTAAAGTAAAAGCCATTCAAATACAATAAACCTACACAAACAACAATAGGAGTTAGATTAGGGACAATGGCAATAATGAAATAATTGAAGTCAAACTTATTCAACAAAAAGAAGACTAAGCCAATAGAAAAAATAGCAATAAGTAAGCCGAAAATAAGCTGTCTAGTGAGGTCATTACCTAGAATATCAAACAAATATCCAGCACCAGAATAATTAAATTCTAGACCACTTGCCTTATATTCATTTTCTAAAGATTTTAATTTTTTTAACGTTGCTAACGAACCCTCATCGCCAGAACGACATATATAAAAGTATTTGTCGACTAAATCTTGGTCAGCGAAACCCAGTTGCTCTAGCATCATAGAGGTCGTATTAGTATTGGAAAAATCAACAACAAAACCCAATCCTTTAATGGATTTTTCCACTTGTGACAATACCTCTAAATCATTAAGGTTGTCTTTGTCCAAAAAAATAGTGATGGGTTTAATCCCTCCAAAATGACTGTCAAAAAAAGCTGTCTGCTGATAAATCTTTGACTTTTTGTTGATTTCATCAGTCAAGTAATTATCTATTTGAACATGAGCCACCCCATACAAACCAAAGGCTATTAGAATCCCCATAAAAAAATGAAAAGACTTTGACTTTTGTCCATTTTTCAAAAAGCTTATTGCAGCATCTGTAAATTGTTGAATAACTTTCACAGGATTCGATTCATTGAAATTCTTATCTATACTTATGGCATAAACCAAGATGGCAATAAAAAGTGTGAAAACAACGCCTACGGATGTGATTAAACCAAAACGAAGTATAGGCACAATATCATTAACCAAAAATGTCAAAAAGCTCATAGAAGTAGTTATAGAAGTTAATGCAACAGCCTTGCCAACCGTATCCATTCTCATAAGAAAGAAAGCACCCTTAGATGAGGTAACATTGGATTGCTTATTAGTTAAATGCATAATATCTGAAAGGCAAACAATAAATAAGATTGCTGGTGTAATAATCATTACCAATTCTATACCTCCAAACAAAACTTGAGAAAGTCCTAGACTCACCACTATACTGGCAATGACACTAAAGACCGTCAGCACAACTAACTTTAGGTTTTTTGTAATGAACAATAAAAATAAAAAGCATAAAAATCCACTGACTAAAGTAAGTATTATGAATTCTTGAATGACTTTCTTCTCAAAATATAGTTCACTCGGAGAACGACCACTAACAAACACTTCGGTCATGTTTTCGTTCAAATCCGTTGCATACAACGAGTTGATAAAGATTCGACTATCATCTTTACTGAGACCCGGCGCATTTTCTACTAAGAAAAGTAGCTTTTTTCCATCAGACGATATGAAGTTGTTTCCATTAGCATCTATTTTTTGAATTGATTCTTTGTAGGATTCTTTATCACTTACATTCAATACTTTTTTAGAAATAGGAAACAAGCCCGTATTTATAATTTGACGGTCATTAACAAGACTAAAAACACGTTTAACATAGTCCGACTTTTTCAAGGATTTGTGAAAAGCCGTAACATCTAACATATCTTGATAGCTTAAACTATCCTTAAATGAAAGTCCAAAAAAGACTAAATTGTTATCATCTAAGACATTAATGTCCACATTGGCAGCTTCCAATTCATTGATTATTCTTTCAGAATCAAAATATATATTAGCATTGAGCAGTTGTATAAAACAAAAGACAAATAATATTAAACTGACAATAGAAAGCAAGTATTTAAACCGCCAAATGAATGAAAACATATTTATTTTTTTAAGCTAGAAAGTCCCCCATCGATGTGTAAGGTCTGCCCCGTTATCCAAGAAGATTTATCAGACAATAAAAAAGAAATAGCGTCCGATATATTTTTAGGCTGACCTACTTTTTGCAAAGGATGACGGGCATTCATTTGCTCCACTTGAGCATCGGTTCTAAACAAACGAGAGGACAACTTAGTTTGTACAACAGATGGTGCAATACAATTAACTCTAACCTTAGGCGACCACTCGGCAGCAAGAGAACGACAAAGTCCTTCAATAGCTGACTTACACATCGAAATAGAAGCATGGTAAGGCATGCCAATAGAGGCTGCAACAGAACTGATAAGAACAACCGATGAATCCGAAGCCAATTGTTTGTGATAATGTTTCAATGTTTTTATCAAACCCAATACATTAATTTCATAATCCGTCTGAAAATCTGACAACTTCAAACTTGAAAAAGGTCTGAGGTTTATTGAGCCCGGAAAATAGACTATTCCATTGATTTCACCATCAATTTGAGGGTAGCTATCCTCATTTTGAACATCAATTTGGTGTTGATTGGCTAAAGTTGGTGTTGAAGTTAGTTCGATAAATTCAAACTCAGAATTTGCATTTTCTACTAGATTGCGAGCTATATCGCTAGAAGAACCAATTAATAATATTTTCATCTTTTTGTTGCAAAGCTAAGCATTTTTGTATAATTTTAACAACTCAAGTTTATACAAAATGAAAACCGTACAAGTTATTCGTAGAGAAAGATTCAATGCTGCCCATCGTTTGTTCAATCCAAACTGGTCTGACGAAAAAAATGAGCAAATATTTGGAAAGTGTGCCAATAAAAATTGGCATGGACATAACTATACCCTATTTGTAACCGTAAAAGGACCTGTCGATAACGATACAGGTTATGTTATAGACTTAAAAGTATTGAGCGATATTATCAAAAACAGAATAGTTGACAAAATGGACCACAAAAACTTAAACCTTGAGGTTGATTTTATGAAAGACACTATAACTACTGCTGAAAATATCGCTATAAAGATTTATGAAGAATTGGAAAGTGACATACAAGCCACAGGTAACAATCTGTACAGTGTAAAATTGTATGAAACAGAAAACAACTATGTAGAATATTATGGATAATAACAAAATTATAAACGGCTCTTCAGCTCAAATCATTGAGTTAAACCCAGAACTTAGAAATATTGGCTATGCCGATGGTATAAATATCAATGGTGCTCTAAACGAAGAGGAAAAGCTTGAAATGATTGACAAAGCAGCCATTAAGTTTGGTGAATTTCTAGATGCTTTGGGTTGCGATTGGAAAAACGACCCTAACTCTATGGAAACGCCAAAACGAGTTGCCAAAGCTTATGTCAATGACTTGTGGGCAGGGCGTTACAATGCTTTTCCAAAAATTACAACCTTTCCTAACTATGAATACGATGGTATCATTTTCGAGGGCAATATTCCCATTATATCTATGTGCTCACACCACCATCAAACCATTTTAGGCAAAGCACACATTGCTTATATTCCTAAAATCAACCAAGAAATTATTGGCTTAAGTAAATTGAATAGAATTGTTGAACATTATGCTCGAAGAGGTGCTATTCAAGAAAATCTTACCGTTCGAATCCACGATGCTATCAACAAAATTGTCGAGAACAACAAAGGTGTGGCAGTTATGATTGAGGCCTCACACAACTGCGTACAATGTAGAGGCGTAGGACATCAAGGTACTTCTATGAAAACCTCCAAGTTAACAGGAGAATTCATTAAATCCAACAAAACAAGAAATGAATTTTATGAATTCATAAAATCGTAAGACTATTAATGAGTAAAATTTCAGTTATAGGAAGTGGGTTTTCAGGATTAAGTGCTGCTGCTTTTCTTGCAAAAGAAGGGCATCAAGTTAGTGTCTTTGAAAAAAACGCAAGTATCGGTGGTCGTGCTAGACAATTTGAAGCTGAAGGCTATACATTTGATATGGGACCGAGCTGGTATTGGATGGCAGATGTATTCGATAAATTTTTTGCTCAATTTGGCAAAAAAGCAAGCGATTACTTTGAGCTCATTCAGTTAGACCCTGGTTTTCAAATCATTTTCGAACAAGAAAAAACAATGAAACTATCTTCTGACTGGTCAGAAGTTTGTGAAATGTTCGAGAATTTTGAAAAAGGTTCATCTAAAAAGTTAGAAGAATTCATGAAAGAAGCCGAGTTCAAATATGACTTCGGCATCAACCAATTGGTATATGAGCCTGGTCTATCTATCTCAGAGGTGTGTAAGCCTGAGCTATTTACTAATGTATTTAAGCTACAAGTATTTACTTCTTATAGAAAGCATGTAGCCAAGTATTTTAAGAACCCATATTTAAAATCCTTGTTGGAATTTCCAGTACTTTTCTTAGGGACTGCACCTAGCCAAACTCCAGCACTATATAGTCTAATGGCTTATTCAGGCATCAAAAAAGGTACTTTCTACCCAATGGGAGGTTTTGGAAAAGTCATTGATGCTTTCAAAGAAATTTGTTCAGAACAAGGTGTTGAATTTCATACCAATGAAGCTGTACAATCTATCAATATTGAAGATAAAACTATCCAATCAATCGTTACTGACAAAAGAACATTTGAAACGGATGTGGTAGTCGGTTCAGCAGATTATAACCATGTTGATAGCAAATTACTACCACCAAAATACAGAAACTATAACGATAGCTACTGGCAAAAAAGAACCTTCTCACCCTCTAGCTTATTGTTTTATGTTGGTGTAAACAAAAAACTCAATAAACTTATTCATCACAATTTATTTTTTGACGAAGACATTGAGCAACACACCAATGAAATTTATACTGATCCAAAGTGGCCAAACAAACCCCTATTTTACGTTTGTTGTCCTTCAAAAACAGATCCAAGTGTAGCTCCAGAAGGTAAAGAAAATATCTTCTTTTTGATGCCTATCGCACCAGGACTTAAAGATAGTGAAAGTGTTAGAGAAAAATACTTTGACATAATGCTTAAACGTCTTGAAAACTATACAGGACAGACCATTAGAGAACATATTGAGTATAAAAGAAGTTATTGTGTTAACGATTTCGTAAACGACTACAACGCTTACAAAGGCAATGCTTACGGTTTAGCAAATACACTTCTTCAAACAGCAAATTTTAAACCTAAAATCATTAACAAGAAAATAAATAACCTATTCTACACCGGTCAATTGACAGTACCCGGACCTGGCGTGCCCCCATCTATTATTTCAGGGCAAGTCGTTGCAAAACACATTGTAGAATCCAATTTAATCTAATTATGAAGTATATTTTTGATAATGTCTCTGACAAATGCAGTAAGTTGACTACCATAGCTTACAGTACAAGCTTTAGCTTTGGTATTAAAGCCTTAGACAAAAGATTACATGCTCCTATTTATGGCATCTATGGCTTTGTCCGTTTTGCTGATGAAATAGTGGACACCTTCCACGATTATGACAAACACCGTTTATTTCACAAATTCAAAGCAGATACTATAGATGCTATTGAATCTAAGATTAGTTTGAACCCTATCTTAAATAGTTTCCAAAAAGTAGTGCACGATTACAATATTGAATGGGAACTTATCAACACTTTCCTAGATAGTATGGAAATGGATTTGGATGAATTGCAAACCTATGATGCCGACAAATACAATAAATACATTTTAGGTTCAGCAGAAGTCGTTGGTCTAATGTGCTTAAAAGTCTTTGTAGAAGGCAATGAAGAACAGTATGAAGCTCTTAAACCCAGTGCTATGAGTTTAGGTTCGGCTTTCCAAAAAGTTAATTTTCTTAGAGATGCTAACAGCGATTTCTCCTATTTAGGGAGAACCTATTTTCCAGGAGTCAATATGGTAAACTTCTCAGAAGAAGATAAACAAAAAATAGAAGAAGATATAGAAATTGATTTCTCAGAAGCTCTTGTTGGAATTAAAAAACTACCATTGAGTTCAAGAGGGGGAGTCTATTTGGCTTATATCTATTATTACAATTTATTCCGCAAGATTAAATCCTTGCCGTCTTCAAGAATTTTACAAGAGCGTATTAGAATTCCTAATTCTAATAAAATCAGTTTGATGCTAAAATCTATGGTCAAAAATCAATTTAACTTGATATGAAATTTTGGATTATCATATCCTTATTGTACACTCTTACCAATAGTCTAGCACAAGAGCTCAATCTTTCGGAAGTTAGAGAGTTGTACATAGAAGCTTCAGTTGAAGAGGACAAGGCTAATCAACTGTATGAACTGACAAAAAATAGCTCAATTGAAAGTGACTACAAACGACTTACATACAACGCCATTGCTATTTTACTTCAGAGTAAATTTACTATAAATCCCATTGATAAAATTAAGTCATTTAAAGAAGGTAAAGAACAATTAGAGATGGTGATTAGCCAATACCCCGAAGATATTGAACTAAGATTTTTACGATTTTGTGTACAAGACGGCACTCCTGCTATTTTAGATTACAAACTAAATATGGAAGAGGATAGTCAATTTATTAAGAATAATATTTCTACAAGTTCAGAAGAACTACAACAATTTATAATGCCAATTTTCAAAACATTAAATGATGGAAGAACAAGTTATACTGGTAGATAAAAACGACAACCCTATTGGTAAAATAGGTAAATTAGAAGCACATCAAAAAGGGCTTTTACATCGAGCTATATCTGTTTTTGTTTTTAATAGCAAAGGAGAAATGTTACTCCAACAACGTGCTTTTCATAAATACCACACACCAGGTCTATGGAGCAATACAGCATGTAGCCATCCTAGAGGTAATGAAATAGTAAAACGTGCTGCAGAAAGACGGCTGAAAGAAGAAATGGGTGTGGAATGTGATTTGTTTTATGCTTTCAACTTCTTATACCGTGCTTCTTTTGTCAATGGACTTATTGAAAATGAACTGGATCATGTTTATATCGGTTTCTCTGATGAAAAACCTAAGCCTAACCCAACTGAAGTTGGAGATTATAGATATATAAATTCAAACGATTTAATACAGGAAATCAACGAAAATCCTCATACTTTTACACCATGGTTTAAAATCTGTATTGACAGAGTTTTGAAAATAAAATCAACCGTAAAAAAAGAAGTTTTAATTGCTTAATTTCAATTCATGAGCTTAATATTAAAAATCACCATCGTTATTATCACATTTTGGCTAATGGAATTCATAGCTTGGGCAACGCATAAATATGTTATGCACGGATTTTTATGGAAACTACACAAAGATCACCACCAAGTCAATAAAGATAAAATCCTTGAAAACAACGATGCTTTCTTTCTAATTTTTGCTATTCCTGGTGCTACCTTTATGATTTTAGGCTCTACCCTTCTATATATTGGAATTGGAATTACTCTATACGGGTTTGCCTACTTTATCGTTCATGAAGTTTTCATTCATCAACGTATAAAACTATTCAAACGCACTAGCATCCCCTACTTCAAAGCCATACGAAAAGCACACAAAGTGCATCATAAAAGTCTAGTAAAAGAAGATGGATCTTGTTTTGGAATGTTGATTGTTCCTTTCAAATTTTGGAAAGAAGCCAAAGTTTAATTGTCTTTTTTCAAAAGTAATTGCCATAACAGTGTTACAATCAACAGTATTAAAGACAAATGCATCAAAATTCCTGATATCATTATAACATATTTCACCCATGTATGTCCTAACCAAAGTAGCCACAATCCACCAAAGGTAACTACTAAAGAGACGTTAGGCTCTATCATTAAAAAGGACTTGAAACCTCTAGGTAAACTCGTAAAAAATACCATAAAAGATAATATGACAAACAGTATAGAAATAGTTATTACATGACTATGAATTATACCGTGTAATTCTCTCTCGGACATCTTAAAATGTAACTCCTCTGCTTCTTCGTTAAATTCGTTTCCAAGTACATTTTCTTGTATGCCCTTAGATTTGAAATCTGTAGTATGCTTTAATAAATCTAAACCCGAAAAGTAACCAAAAGAAAGCGTCAGTAAAAAAACAGATAATGATATTCTGAGGGATTTGGGTAATTGCTGAAGTTTGAAGTCCATTATTTGCTTGTGATGTGGTGTACTTGATGCCAATTTTTCATTTTTTGGTTTAGCGAAGATACGACCATTTTCATTGATTCTACAGAAATAGTTGCTCCGGAAATAGCTTGGACTTTTTCTGAAGGGCGTGTCAAAAACTGTTTTAGCCATCGCTTATTGGCAATTTCACCTCCGTAATTTTCCCTATATGCCAAAATTTGAAGCTTAAGCAATTCCATATCTCTAGAGTAAATAGCTAAAAAATCAAACATATCGTGCTTGCTAGGAGCTTGTTGCAAACACATATAACCAATGATGCTATCGTTAGTCGTTAACTCATAATAATTAGGACTCAAATCGATAGCCGATTTGGAATAATCAATATTAAACTGCTTCTGAACAGTAAGCTCTGCTTTGGACAACATCTTGTCTGTGGGCACCCACTGACCGTATGCCGTATTAGCACAAAGCACTAAAAAGAGTGTACCCGTCAGTAAGGCAGGTACAACTCTATTGAAAAGCATTTGATTATAAATTTTATTAACCAATTTTCTAAAATTAGAACCAAACGGCAACGCCAAGGTTAAGGTGTTTTGTTTCTTCAGATGATGCCTCAGTACTTTTTAACTGATAGTCTGCTTTGAAAGCAGCACCTTGATTTAACTTGTAAGTCAAACCTACTGTCTTGTCAGTTCTATCATAAGCAGCATTAGCGGCAAAACCATCTGTTTCTTCGTGTGTATTATAATTCTCATAACGCCCGAATACAATCAGCTCATTTTCAGATTTACCATCCAAGACATTGTATCCAGCTTCTAAGTAGTAACCTAATAATTTAGAACCAACATCAGCACCAGTTTTGGCGTTATACTCAGCCGTATTTTCTAAATTGGCAAGGATGTACTGACCTCTAGCCTGAAAAGGACCGTTGTTGTATCTGGCATCAACCCCCATCATAGTTATGCCAACTTGAGTAGAATCCGCTTCAAAATCAGAAGTTTCAGAATTACCCTTATAAAAAGATGCTCCAAAGTTCCAGCCTAACATACCGAAGTAAGATAATCTACCTGCAAAATCAAAGTCCGAAACAGTCGCTTCTGCACCTTTCTGACGACCTCCTCTAAGTCCTTTATTACCACTAAAATTAGCTGAGCCGTTGTCATAACCTAAAGGACCATTGACCATCATCAACTGATAGTTTATAGATTGCTCATCTAAGCGACCATTAATTCCAACGCCAATTTCTCTCCAAGTCGTAGGAACAATGTATTTATCGACGTTAGTACGTTCAACACCATTGAATGTTGGAGGCTCGTGATATAAATTTTGAATCCCCATAGGAATAAGCATCAAACCAGCCTGAAGACTCATATTGTCCTTTATTTTATAGTCTAAAAAGGCTTGTTCAACATAAAGCTCTACAACATGTTCATACTCTAATTCCGAAACAAAAGTAGCTTTGTCATTAAACTTATAACCTAAAAAGGTTACTAAACGGTGAACATCAAGTTTACCGTTAGAATTCATTTTGTTGTCATTGTCTAAATTGAAGTTTCCATCAATTTGACCATAACCTCCAATAATAAAACCTTCTTTGCCGCTTAAAATATTCTCAGCCGTATTTTGAGCCTGTAAAAAAGGTATTGCTAGAAAGCTTAAAGTGATTAACACCTGTGTTTTTAATTTCATGTTTTTGAGTTTTAATGTTTAATTTTTGGCAAAGATAACTAGTTTGTTTTTATTTAGACTAATTTTAAATAAGAAAATTTAAACTAATTTTTGAACGTGTTTTTTATTACCTTTGTGCGATATGAAAAAGCACTTATTTTTCTTGCTAATTCTTTTTTCTTGCAACACTCAAGACTTTCTGATTTCTTCCACATACCAGCATTGGATTGGTGGGCGACCTGAAACGGGTAGTGGCACGAATTATCGTTTTCAATGCATTGCTCCAGCCAATGATTCTGCTTTTAAAATACAATCCATAAAAGCACATCAAAATGTTTTGAACTACAGTATAAGCCCTGAAAACTTTGAGAAAGGCGATACCTTAATGGTGTTTGCATACAAAAGCAAAGAAGTTTGGAATTCAGATACTTTATGCAAAATAGACTATGAACTTTATGGCAAAGTCCACACCTTAGTTCCTAAAGAGTTGAAACAATTAGAACGGCTCTTATATCCCTAATCCCTAAATCAAAACCTAAACCCATGAAAACAACGAACAACCTCAAGCAAAAATATTCTACTGCTACAATAGCTATTCATTGGATTAGTACTATTCTAATTTTAGTATTATTTCCTTTGGGCAAATACACTTCTGGCATTGAAGGTAATGAGAAATTAAGTTTGATTCAAATCCATGCTTTACTAGGGTTAGCCTTATTAATATTGACCCTAATAAGGACTTGGTTATTTTTCAAAAGTAAACGCCCAGCCGACCTAAAAACTAACTCTAAGATTAATGATAAGTTAATTGTATGGGTTCATAATCTGTTTTACATTTTGCTATTTGCCATAACAATCAGTGGAATAGTAGCCATGTTAAGTGGTGGTTATGTAGAAGCACTAGAAAGTCAAAATATTCAGCACATCAAATCTGAAGGCGACATCAAGGCTCTTGGCGGACACGGACTATTAGCTTTGATAATGGTAATTTTAGTGATAGTTCATATAGCAGGAGTGATTAAACATTATATCAAAAACAAGGAAAATACCTTAAAACGAATTTTACCATAAAACTTATTAAACTATGAACGACACATTAAACCCAATAGGCTTAGACAGTAAAAAATGTGAAAAATTAGCCGTTTCACTTAACGAATTATTGTCCAACTACTCCATACTTTACCAAAATGCTAGAGGCTATCACTGGAATATACAAGGTGATAAATTCTTTGAATTACACCTTAAATTTGAGGAGTTATACAACGATTTATTTGTAAAAATAGATGACATAGCCGAGCGAATTTTAACATTAGGACATAAACCTCAACACCAATTTTCGAACTACATTCAGCAAACATCAATTACTGAAAGTAATGATGTAAGCGATGGGCAGAAATCTGTCAAAGAAATTTTAAGTGCTTTCTCTATACTTCTGAATAAACAAAGAGAAATTCTTGATTTATCAGATGAAATAGGTGACGAAGGCACAAATGCATTAATGAGTGATTATATCAGAGAGCAAGAGAAGTTAGTATGGATGTACTCAGCCTATTTGAAATAAATATTTCGTTCTAAATGTGGTTTTAGTGTTTAAAATTGACAATAAAGCCATTATCTTTGTGCTCTATGAGAGGAAAGAAGACGGTTTTAATGATTTTAGACGGTTGGGGGCATGGTGATAAGACTAAATCGGATGCTATTCACAATGCCAACACCCCATTTATAGATTCACTTTACAACAATTACCCCAATGCTGAACTGCAAACCGATGGTTTGGAAGTAGGACTACCTGAAGGACAAATGGGAAACTCTGAAGTTGGACACCTCAATATTGGTGCAGGACGAATTGTTTATCAAGACCTCGCCAAAATTAATAAAGCATGTGCCGAGGATACTCTTGAGCAAATGCCAAACTTACAGGCCTCCTTTGATTATGCAAAAAACCATAATAAAGCTTTACATCTTATGGGACTCGTTTCAGATGGTGGTATTCACTCCCATTCCCAACACCTATTCGAAGTATGCCGCTTAGCACAAAAAGCAGGAGTAAAAGAAGTCTATGTTCATGCCTTTACCGACGGTAGAGACACCGACCCAAAAAGTGGTAAAGGATTTTTAGGAGAATTAGAAAACAACCTTCATGGTGCAAAGATAGCCTCAGTCTGTGGCAGGTATTACGCTATGGACAGAGATAATCGTTGGGAGCGGGTGAAACTAGCCTACGATTTATTAACTAAAGGTCAAGGAAAACCGACACAAGATATAGTACAGAGTATTCAAAATTCTTATGACGATGGTGTTACAGATGAATTTATAAAACCCATAGTTTGTGTCAATGATAAGAATGAACCCCTAGCAACTATCAAAGACGGTGATGCTGTCATCTGTTTTAATTTCAGAACGGATAGATGTAGAGAAATCGCCACTGTACTAACTCAAGAAGATAAGTCAGAGTTTGATATGCATACTTTAGACTTACACTATACCACTATGACGATGTACGATAAAAATTTCAAAAACGTAAACGTCATCTTTGAAAAAGACAACCTCAACAATACACTTGGACAAGTCATTGCCGAAAATGGATTGAAGCAAATACGTATTGCCGAAACAGAAAAATACCCGCACGTTACTTTCTTTTTCTCTGGTGGTAGAGAAGCCGAATTTGATGGAGAAAAGCGACTGATGGCAAACTCTCCAAAAGTCGCTACTTATGACTTACAACCCGAGATGAGTGCTCACGAAGTTGTAGCTAAAATTGTGCCTGAGCTAGAACATGCTACGGCCGACTTTGTATGTCTTAATTTTGCCAACCCCGATATGGTAGGACATACTGGCGATTATGACGCCATCATCAAAGCTGTAGAAACGGTAGACCAATGCACTAAAGAAGTTGTTGAAGCAGGTCTAAAAAGCGATTATGCCTTTATCATTATTGCCGACCATGGCAATGCCGACTTTGCTATTAATGCTGACGGCAGTCCTAATACAGCACATACCACTAACCTAGTGCCAAGCTTTTTATTGAACAGCGATTACACGCATTTAAACAACGGAAAACTGGGCGATATTGCCCCAACAATACTAACCATTATGGGAGTAGACATCCCCCAAGAAATGACTGGAAATAGTCTTGTATAATTATGGAACACATTAAGACATACATTCAAGAACACAAAGACCGATTCGTAGAAGAATTAATGGATTTACTCAGAATTCCTTCCATTAGTGCAGACCCTGCTTACAGCCAAGATGTGAACGCTTGTGCCGAATCAGTCAAAGACCATTTAGTCAAAGCTGGTGCCGACAAGGTAGAAATATGCCCCACTAAAGGATACCCTATTGTCTATGGTGAAAAAATCATTGACCCTCAGCTACCTACTGTTTTAGTCTATGGTCATTATGATGTTCAACCTGCCGACCCCTTAGAGCTTTGGGAAAGTGGCCCTTTCGAACCTGTTATTAAAACCACGGACATACACCCAGACGGTGCTATTTTTGCTCGTGGAGCATGCGATGATAAAGGACAAATGTTTATGCACGTCAAAGCATTTGAGTTGATGATGCAAACCAACTCTTTAGTCTGTAATGTCAAGTTTATGATAGAAGGAGAAGAAGAAGTCGGTTCTGATAATTTGGGTGATTTTGTTAAAGCCAACAAAGCACGTCTTAAGTGCGATGCTATTCTTATATCTGATACAGGAATCATTGCTAACAACACGCCATCCATCACTACGGGTCTTAAAGGATTGAGCTATGTAGAAGTTGAAGTTACGGGTCCAAATCGAGATTTACATTCTGGATTATATGGTGGTGCTGTTGCCAACCCCATTAATATATTATGTGAAATGATAGCATCTATGAAAGATGAGAATAACCACATCAGCATACCTGGGTTTTATGATAAAGTGGTCGAATTATCTTCCCAAGAAAGAGCCGATATGGCAAGAGCACCCTTTTCTTTAGAGCACTATAAAAAGACCTTAGACCTCAGCGATATTCATGGTGAAGAAGGCTATACAACTATGGAAAGAACAGGCATACGCCCTACCCTTGACGTTAATGGTATATGGGGCGGATATACTGGAGAAGGTGCAAAAACAGTCATTGCCTCCAAAGCATTTGCTAAAATTTCTATGCGTTTAGTTCCTAATCAAACCGATGAAGAAATTACTAAGTTATTTGAAGACCATTTCAAAGCCATTGCGCCAAAGAGTGTAAAAGTAGAAGTACGCCCACATCATGGAGGAGAACCTTATGTAGCACCTACAGATAGCCCAGCTTACTTATCAGCGAGTGCTGCTATGGAGGCTACCTACGGCAAAAAACCTGTACCCATAAGAAGTGGAGGTAGTATTCCTATTGTAGCTCTATTTGAAAAAGAACTTGGTGTAAAGTCTATTCTTATGGGCTTTGGCTTGGACAGCGACGCTATCCATTCTCCTAATGAACACTACGGTTTATTCAACTATTTCAAAGGCATAGAAACTATTCCACACTTTTTTGCTAAGTTTAGAGAGTTAAATCAATAATTCTCCAATTCGTATTAGCAGCAACACCATAACATCATCGCCTTTGACTATTTACAAATAGTCTTGCATTCGAGGAACGACTGAAATGAACGAACATCAATATACCAACGCCCTTATCAATGAGAGCAGTCCGTATTTATTACAACACGCCCACAACCCTGTGGATTGGTATCCTTGGAATGAACAGACCCTAGCCAAAGCGAAAGAAGAAGGTAAACTTCTTATTATTAGTATTGGTTATTCGGCTTGTCATTGGTGTCACGTTATGGAGCACGAAAGTTTTGAAGACGAACAAGTGGCACAAGTCATGAATGAACGTTTCATAAATATCAAAGTAGATAGAGAAGAACGACCAGACATTGACCAAGTTTATATGAATGCTGTTCAACTCATGCAACAGCGTGGAGGCTGGCCACTCAACTGCATAGCTTTACCTGATGCCAGACCCGTTTGGGGGGGCACCTATTTCCCTAAAGAACAATGGATAGAACAGATTAATCAAGTCGCCAATTTTTACGAGCAACGCCCACAAGATATGCTAGACTATGCCCAAAAGTTAGCCAAAGGCATACAACAGTCGGAGCTAGTCAGTTACAATAAAGAAAAGCCCAACTTCAGCTGGCAGGATTTGGAAAATACCCTGGAGCATTGGAGCAAACAATTCGACTACAAAGAGGGAGGCCCTAACCGAGCACCTAAATTCCCCATTCCCAACAACTACCTTTTTTTGATGCGTTATGCACACCTCAAACAAGACAACAAACTGAGTGAGTACGTTCAGCTAACTTTAGATAAAATGGCTTGGGGCGGCATTTACGACCAAGTGGGTGGTGGCTTTGCTCGTTATTCTACCGATAAGCTATGGAAAGTGCCACACTTTGAAAAGATGCTGTACGACAACGCCCAATTGGTGAGTTTGTATAGCGAAGCCTTTAGCTGTTATGGCAAAGAAATGTATAAGGACATTGTAGAGCAAACTTTAGCCTTTGTTGAAAGGGAGTTGAGCCACGACAATGGTGCGTTCTATTCAGCCCTAGATGCCGATAGCGAAGGGGTTGAAGGTAAGTTTTACGTCTGGAAAAAAGAAGAACTCAAAAGCCTTTTGGGGCAAGACTATCCCCTATTTGCTAAATACTACAACATCAACCACAAAGGCTATTGGGAAGAAGGCAATTACATCTTAGTCAAAGACCAAAGCGATGCCGACTTTTGTAAAAAAGAAAATATAGAATTAGACGACTTTCAGCAAAAAGTCAAACACTGGCAAAGCAAATTGTTAGAAGAAAGAGAACAACGCACACGCCCAGCTTTAGACGATAAATCCTTAACCTCTTGGAACGCCCTTATGTGCCAAGCCTATACCGATGCCTACTTAGCTTTTGGCAACACATACTATTTGCACACTGCCATAAAAAACGCCCGTTTTATTCTAGACAAACAATGTCAAAGTGACCATAGTTTGTGGCACAGCTACAAAGACGGACAGTCTTCTATCAATGGTTTTTTAGAAGATTATGCCTTGACCATTTCGGCATTCATACGTTTGTACGAAGCGACCTTTGACGAGCAATGGCTCAACAAGGCTAAGGACTTAACAGACTATTGCCACGCTCATTTTTACGATAGTCAGAGCGGTATGTTTTTCTTCACCTCAGACTTAGACGCTCCCCTTGTAGCTCGTAAAATGGAAATTAACGATAACGTCATGCCGGCATCGTCTTCCGTTATGGCCAATAACCTATTTGCTTTAGGACAACTTTTAGACAATAGCGACTATTTGAATATGGCACAACTGCAATTGAACAACATCAAAAGCGATATGCCCTCTTACGGTTCAGGCTATTCCAATTGGGCTATCTTGATGCTAAACTATATAGCCCCTTTTTATGAAGTGGCTATTGTTGGAACTCAAGCCCTACAAAAAGCCCTAGACTTTAAACAACACTATGCCCCCAACACCTTGCTATTAGGCAGCACGACCGATAGCCCATTACCTTTGCTGCAAAACAAAATGCTGGAAGGACAAACGACCTTCTACCTTTGCCAAAACAAAAGTTGTCAGTTACCAACTACAGAGCTACCAGCAGTCCTTGACTTAATAAAGTAAATGCTTTAACTTAGTACTAACAAATTAAACTTAAAACTATGAAACATTTACCCCTAGTATTCTATGCCCTATTTTGCATAGGTCTCTCAAGCTGTACACATTCCGATTGTCAAAAACAAGCCAAAGATTTAGAAGAACAAGAAACAGAAGAAATCAATGATATGAGTGAGTATGTCGATAAGCAAATCGATAAGGGCATCTTTTTTGGACAAGCAACCAAAACACTAAAATTCAATGAAGAAGGAGACACCGTAAGTGTCATCTCAGCTACTTGGGTAGCTGAAGATAAATTGGTGGGTTGTGATGAAAGACAAATACAAATTCATTATGAAGAAGTCAGCAGAGAAGACATTGAAAATAAATTTCTAAAAACTGACTCTTTAAAATGATATTATATCTTATTTTTGGAGTATGACCTACTTCAGAGAAGAACAGCATTTTAGACAAAAACTACTTTGGTTAGTTATCCTTTTTTTTCCAGCATTTTCCTTGTACGGCATCTACGAACAAGTTATGATGGGCAATGTCATTGGCGATAAACCCCTCAGCGATGAGGGTATAATTACCTTTTCCCTACTGGTTGGTTTAGGTTTGCCCGTATTGTTTTGGTTCATGAAGCTCAAGCTAAGAGTTAGCTCTGAAGGATTGCACTATCAGTTTTTTCCCATACACATCAAAGAACGACTGATTCCCTTTGAAGATATCAAAAGCTATAAAGCCCGTACCTACTCGCCCATAAAGGAGTTTGGGGGTTGGGGCATACGCTTTGGTTTTGAGAGCAAGGCATATAACGTCAGTGGCGATAAAGGTTTGCAAATAGAATTGACCAACGGTAGAAAGGTATTGTTTGGCAGTCAAGAGCACCAAGCCCTAGCAAAGGCTATGAAGAAAGCCCAAAACGCTAGTTAGGGCGGCAGTCTTCTTCTTTACAATGCAAAGGAATAATCTGACGCTTTATAGCCAATTCCTTATAAGCCCAATGCCCTAGCCGACTCACTTTTAAAATATAAAAGACAGGAACAAACAACCACAAGAGAGGCAGTCTGACTAAGATTTGCCAGATGCTATCGTAACCGTAAAAGACACGAGAATGTCTGTTGATAGATGCTAGTTGTTCTAAACCTCTTTCTTTGGAAATAGCTGAGCCTTCATAAGTTCGTATATCGGCTTGACGGATACCATTGAAGATATCCAAACGTTTGAGCCAAGACCCAAAACGTACACACATCGGACACCAAGAATCGATGTAAATTATAAAGCCTACTTTCAATTAATTAGTATTTTTTTAAATACAAAATCCTCATCTATTTTTACAGATAAAACATAAAAGCCATTAGAGAATCGATTTTTATTTAAAGTAAATATAAACGAATTTATACTCATTTCGTGATAAACCTCCTTCCCCTCTATATTTAATAGGCTAATTTGTTCTATTATTCTTTCTGTTGGGCTACTTAAATGAATAAAATCATGAGAGTACGACAAATGTAATAAGTCATGATTATAATATTCATTATTGACTGAAGAAAGGCCAAATTTGTTGTTTAACCAATAATAAATGGTATCGCCCACAGCCTCACTTAAAGTTGGAGTTGTTGATTCGGTAAAATAATGATTAAGATCATTCATATAATAGAAATCAAAATTTGAGTTGAGGTTATTTTGTAGGAGTTGAGCATCTTCAATAGGCACATTAAAATCGTCTGAGGCATGAAGAAACAACATAGGTTGCGTAGCTTGGTTAAAATGATATATGGTAGAATCGGTAATATCCATCCAATCACGCCAAAACAACGGATACACATTAAGATAAGGGGTGTTATTAGACCATGTAAAATTTCGTATTTCACTAAAATCATTTAAAGTCTGGTTATATGTAGCGTCTCCTTGAGCGGTATCATTTAAACAATAATAGTACAAGTGCCTAAACTGTAAAGCAAGAATAGTATCTATTCCTCTTGAAACTGTACCCATAGAAATAAAAGCAGCAATATCATTCCTTTCATTGGCTACTAAGGGATTAAAGTTAGCTCCTTGACTATGACCTATTAGAAAAATACGATTAGTATCAATATCAGTTCTTGTTTTCACATAATCTATAGCTGCATTAACATCATCAATAAAATCATAAGGGCTAATGGTCTCGGCATTAAGTGTTGATCCGTAGGTAAACGACCGTTTATCATAACGCAAAACAGCAATACCATGGCTTTGTAATTGCTCTGATAAGTCTTTAAAATTTTTAATGGTTTGGTTATGCAAGGAAGGATATAAACATTGTGCATTACCACCCGTTAGCAATAGTGTTTGGTCTCTATCGTTAGCTCCTGAACCATGAATAAGAATAGCAACAGGGAAAGGCCCCTCAGTAGATGGGCTGCTAAAAGTTGCATTCAAAGATAAATCCCCACTATTGAAATTAACGGATTCATTGATTTGGGCATTTAACCCCAAGCAGAGTAAGAGGAGTATAAATAATTTAAAATATTTCATAGATTTAATTTAATATGGGACTTTCTTTGAAGAAAACTACTTTGTTCTGCTATTTCTTATTTTTACTATCCATTTTTTTTAATTTTAATTCTAAAATTACTATTAAATATATAGTATAAATCGCAAAGTTTATTAATGACCATTCCACTAAATAAAACAGTTTTTTATTAATCAAAATAGGTAATTGTGTTATTAACATTAACGGAATTGAATAAAGCCAATTTTTTGAAAAAAAGCTTTGGGCAAACTTCCAGTTATTAATATTCTTCATAGCTCTTTTAGTTCTATATCCCAAGATTGGATTTATTTCATCTTTTGGTATAAAATAATAAATGATAAGCGAAGAAAAAATTGCAAAATCTACAATTAAAATTGTTTTAAGATAATCCTCCATATATTTTTGAATTTTAATGTTTTGACATCGATAGACAAATTTGCAGGTATTAAATATAAAGTTAGAGCCGCAAACATTGTGAAATAAAAGCTAATTAACCCATGAATAAAAGCTATACTTGTGTGAAAAAGAATACCCATTACATAAAATAAATATCTATTATTATTTTTTCTGTGTAATAAAATACAAGCTGAAAGAAAAAATTCTAAAGCTAAAGTACCCCATGTGATAAATGTTACTATAAAATTATTTGAACATAGATACACCGTTAACTTTAATAACTTTGGATTTACTCCAAAAAAATTGTGTGTAAACCAATAATAAACGGCTGTTCCATTAACCCATTCTTCGACAAAAAGTTTGCCTACAAAAGCATGTAAATATATTACACACACCTGTACCGAAATCAATAGAAAGAAAATATCACTTACTACTTTTTTTGGTATGTTTTTTTTAGTATCGCTATACCAATGATTGATCCGATTATCCATCAATGTTATTGGAATTAAAAGCAATGTTAGATTTGAAGCTATATGATCACCGCCATCAATAATATCGCAACTCAGAAAAAAACTAAAAGTAATATACCAGTGTAAAACACCAGTAATACGAGGGTAAAAGCCTAATATTACCCAAAACAAGATAACAATCGAAATTATTTTAGCATAGATTAAATGATGTCTTAACAAATAAAAAAGATTATAATCATAAACAAAATTAGTACTGTATGTTATTTCCAGTCCAAACAAAACATAATTACTGTTAAATAAAAGTGTTAAAACAGTACCCAAAGCTAAAACTGAACGACCAATATTATAAGAAGATAAATACATTTATTTTATAGATATAAATTTGAATTTTTTCTTTTGTGAATTGATATTTTTTGACCAGGCCCAAGGAACCCTTTCTTCTTTTACTATTAAATAGTTTCCTTTAAGGCTTAATGCATCATTTTTAGAAATAGTTAAAGTATCAGCATTTAATAAATAAAAATCTTCGATTTTATCTAATGATTGCCAATTATAAATGCCTGAGATAATATCTGAAAAGCAACAAACAGATGAGTTTTTTCATTATTAGATTAATTGTCCGTATTTACATAAACAATATTAAATTTCAAATGTGGGTGTTGATTAATGGCTTGACCCAATCGTCTAAAAAATAATTTAGTAGGTCCGTAAAATTTATAGGACCAATAAAAAATGATATTAAAATCACTAGCCGATTTTTCTAATTGGGGTGGAATTAACTTTTCGAATAAAGCTAAATTGGTGTGATACAATTCATGTGTTTTTGAAGACAAAGCAGAAATATTAGTCGTACTATCTAGATTAAGAATAAAGTTTATTGGGGAGTATGAACACGAATCAAATAATGGAAGATGAATTAATTCTCCTTTAGAGTTATATAAATCTAGACCTACAAAATGTGTTGAAATAGGAAATGTATTTTTTAAAAAAACTTTTTCTTTCGGTATTCCATAATTGAGTGCTTTGACAAATACCTCATTTTTATTGTAGTTTATAGAGGACTTATAGCCTATTAACAACTTACAAGATGTAAGTAAAATAGCAAAGATTGATATAATAATATATTTTTTCATTTCAAGAAAAACAGGGGTGTGTAGATTTTGAAGATATTAATCTTGACTTAAAGTCTGAATAAAATTCAATTGTTGAAGTAATTCACTAGCATCAAGTCGAATTATACTATCTATCTCTAAGTTTTCATCTATTAAAATTACTCCAGAACCACTTAAACCTAACTCTTTATAGTCTTCTTTATAATCGTAAATCAAATCGTTTTTAAAATCATTTTTTCTAATATCCGTCAAATCTATAACTGTCCCTAAGGCATTTACAACTAATAGTGTACTATCAAAGGCTGTATTAGTAATCGTATTTGCCAAACTACTATTGCAATTAGGACACCCTTTTTCTGTTAGTACAATTATGGAGTGATACTTATTTTCTAAATGATGATGATTCAAATAAGTTGAAACATTGCTATGCTCTGTACAAGCTATAAACATACTAGTCGATAGTATAAATTTTAAAATGGGTTTTTTTAGGGTCATAATTTTTTACGAATTTTGGTTTGACTTTTAAAAAAATACCTTT
Source organism: Flavobacteriales bacterium (assembly GCA_016779995.1). Lineage (NCBI taxonomy): Bacteria > Pseudomonadati > Bacteroidota > Flavobacteriia > Flavobacteriales > Flavobacteriales bacterium. The sequence continues at coordinate 64,849 of JADHMO010000003.1, read as the reverse complement.
TTGAGTTAAAAATGAAAAAGTGGGAGATACACTATAATCGGTCATAATAAATTCATTTAATTTCTCAAATTTTTCATTATAAACCAACCAAGACCAATTGCGTTTATCCCAACAGTCTTCTGCCTTACCCTCAAATTGGTGAAAAGCAAAAAGGTGTTTTAATTTATGCTTTTCACTGGCAAGTAATTTACTTATATAACTAGCACTTTGTGTTTGCCAAAAGATATTTTCTTGAATTTTACTTATTGACTCTTTAGTAAGTTCAAACCTTTTTTTATCTATGTTTGTTTTTTCGACATAATCAATATGTTTCTTTATCGTTTTATTCTCACTTATATTTGATAAATAGAGAGTATCAGGAATTATAGAGATTGAAAAGATTTTATCTTCCAAAACTAAATAATGATGAATATCTAATGCCAAATGGTTTTTTGGTGTGAAATTTTTAATAAATGCATTTAGTAAAAATGAAATTCGAGGAATGGTATCAAATATATTACTCATCTTTATTAAATATGGCAGTTCAATTGAAAGCTGATTATATTTTAAAATCCCTTCATAATTTGATAAATCATTGATAACTGTAGGACTTAAATTAATTCCAACATAAAGAGATTCGTTATATAAAAAATCATCTAACCTAGAAGATGTAAACTCCAATGAAGGAATAGTATCAGGCACATATTTATTCAAATTTAATTTCTTAAAACAACTGCCTCTTTCATTAATAAAAAATATTACTCCTGAATAAGATGACAACACTAGAATAGTATCTAAAGACCATATACTAATGTCATTAAGTGAGTGTGATATCGTAGCTTGTTTAAAATCAATAGTTTTTACATAGTCTCCATCTGAAGTAAAAAAACTAACCGATTTTTCAGTCTTACCATTTCCTAGATAAATGTATTCTTGTTCTGTGTGTTCGTCATAATAAACTCCAGAAAATCGATTACTGGGCACAAAATTCGTTTCAAAAACTTGAGAATCTAACTGCCTTAAATCCAAAGCATTATTTTGACATGAATGTAAAAAAGCCACCAATCCTAATAGAAATAGAATTGACGACTTAAAATAAAATCTTAGAAGATTCATTTATCTAACAAGAATTGGATATGCAGAATGAACTTCCCTATCTTTCTTGAACACTAAATAGTGTTTATTCTGAGTTCGATTGTAACGGTGAGATACTTTTAATTGCTGACGAATTACACCATTAATAGTTTCTGTTATTTGTTTTTGAAATAGTCGCAGATAGTAATCTTTTTCCGAAAATTCAATCACAAATCCATAATTTCTGAAATGATAAGTGGATTCTAAGGATAAATACGAACGATTGACATCATAAGAAATATGAGCTAAGATATTAGGACTTAGGTAATTGCTATGTGCTTCATAGGGTTGCTCTAAGGTTTGAAGTGGTGTATTAAAATTATAAGCAACAGCACCTCCCCAATTTAAAGAGAGGTGCTGCTGAGCCAATATTGAATTGCTTAAAAGCAACAAAAAGATGAGTTTTTTCATTGATAGGTTTCATTAATAATATCATCGGAGAGTAAGGATTTCACCATTAAATTTTCATCGCATAAAAAACGAATGGGTACTGGAAAGAAAAAACCCTCTAAATATAGTATTACTTTGACTAAAATGCGAACGAATAAAACGTTTGATACACCAACGGTCATAAGGGGGAAAGCCACTAAATATTGATTGTAATACAATGGGAGATTGCTGAATACCATAGGATTTTAATTGTGCTATACTTTCTTTAGGGTTAGAACTAGTACAGACAAGTATGACATTAACACTTGTATCCTTACTGAGTGGTGCAATTTCTTTTTGCAATAACTCATGTGCTACTCCACACCAACTGGGATAAATAAACACCACGTTTTTTTTATTCTCAACATGAAGGATATATTGTTTACTTCCAACTAATACCCAAATTGATATGGCTAATAAAAAAAAGACGATAATATTAATAGTTGTTTTCATAATTTAATTAAGTACTAACTCAAACTGTTGAATTTTATCATCATAAAATTCAAATAATACAGGATAAGGGGTTATTATGCCAAAATCAGAAGGTATAATATCTCCAAAGTTTATGTAAACACACACCTGTTTTGTCTAGCAATATTTCACCCATAGGTAGAATAAAATACATACTATCAAAGCCGTTACATTATTCCACAAGATTTTTTTTAATTTATTTTTCATTTTGAAGAACCTCCTCCTTCTCCCCCATAACTATCATGACAATTTTGAATACATAATCCCATCCATATTAATGCCGCAATATCAGCAAGAGGTAAAGGACCATCAGCGACACCCATATATAAACCACTAATTGCACAGCCAGCAATACATGCATTTACTTTACTTTTTTTATTCTTTTTTTTCAAATATACTGGCTCATAAATTGCTTCTTCTTCTTTATAAACCATTTTGAAATCAGCAAATGATTCGATTTCTTTGAAATCATATAATTTCAGTTCATGTTTCCAATTAGAATAATCAACAATAAATGACGAAGAATTAGAAACGATTAATCTACTGACAACTTTATCATTTTCAATAACTGGCAGACTTAATAATCCATCCACCCTCTGAAAATTATCCCAACTGATATGTTCAAAAATATTAGGTTTATTATTTTTTAGTTCAATTAATTGTGACTTTTCATTATTTGATAGACTCACTTCAGTTGGGAAAACAAAGACATCTTTTTCACAAGAACTAAAAAATACGCTTCCTAAGATGACAGCAATAGCTACTAGAGCTGTCCATCTAAAATTTAATTTTTTCATAATTTTTAATTTTTATTGTTAATATGCCCACAAAACTAATGGCTCAGCGTCTCATTTAATGAGACTCTAAAAAATTTTTTCAAAAAACTCCTCTCTACTCATGTGAAAGTCTTCTTCGTAGTAATGTATTTGGCTTATTCTACAATAGCGTACTGGTGCTCCTATGGATTTGAGCAGGTCCAAATCTCTAAATAATGTGGCTCTTGAAACGCCGAATTTTTGCGCCATTTTTCTAGGGAAAACTCTTTTTTTATTCGACAAAAAACGATGTAGGGAATAGACCCGTAACAGTTTACTTTTAGACATGGCTTTTTCATTTATACATTAAGTAACTGCAATTTAAAAAAAAAAATTATTTAAGAAATAATGAATGACGTTAAGCTTGGGTTAAGTTATTACTTCTTCACTCCCGCTACAAAGTCCTTGAGGTAAAAAGGCTCAAAATAGGCTACATCTTCAAAGTCTTGGTTTTGAAATTTGTCCTGTGCTAAAGGAATCATATTTGTTGCTGAAGGGTAAACGCCCAATTCAAAACGAGCATTAGTGTGTGTTAGCACATCTTGGCATTTGTCTGCACCATCGCCAAAAAATAATAGGGGTCCTTGTGCCAATTCCTCCGCAAAAGAATCCTGGTCTATGATTTTTGCTACTACTGGACTGGCTTGTGATTTAGAATAAAGCGCGCAATAGACTTCCATACGCCTAGCATCGAGCATAGGGCACAATTGTGCCTCAGGATACTTGTCTTTCATAGCTTGTGCCATAGCTCCTAAAGTGGAAACGGCTATCAAAGGTACATCACTAGCATAACACAAACCCTTAGCAGTAGATACGCCTATACGGAGTCCGGTATAAGAGCCCGGTCCTGAACTTACAGCAATGGCGTCCAAGTCCGATACCTTGAGCCCCTCTTGTTGTAAAAGTTGTTCTATAAATACGGTGAGTTGTTCGGAATGGGAATACTGTTCTGAAACTTCTTCTTTGACAGCCACTAACTGACCGTCCCTTGCTAAAGCTACCGAACAACTTTTAGTAGCCGTTTCTATGGATAGTATCCAAGCCATATTAGTTAGTGCTTACTGAAAATGAAATGGTTGAGCCTTTGGAAGATGATGACTCATCGTTGACGATAAATGAACCGTCATTGAGTAGTCGTGAAACTGCACTATACGGTCCTTTGACAACAGACATACTATCGCTAACACCCGAAAGTATCTGTATGTATTCATCGTCTTGAATCCCCGTTTTTACCACTAGCATCTTAACGGTAGCACCTTGCACTTCAAAAACACATTCCAGCTTATCGTCTCCCCCAGCTGTATCTTTACGAGTTGTTACGGCTTGTATAGGCAAAGACAATACGTCTTTGGCACGTTCAGATTGTATGTCCACAGTAGCTGTCATACCGGGTCTAAAACTGACAGAATCTATAATCCTTACTTTGACTTCAAAGTTAGTCACTTGGTCAGCACTAGAGCCTGTTACATTAGCCGAATTGGCAATTTCAGAAACTAAGCCTTTGTATTTTTCTCCTAAAAAAGCGTCCACTTCAATAAGGGCTGTATCGCCCAAACTCACGCTATTGATATCGTTCTCATTGACCTCAACTGCTACTTCCATACGGTTCAAATTAGCTAGACGCAATAACTCCGTTCCTGCCATTTGGGCTGTTCCTACCACTCGCTCACCCAACTCTACATTGAGGCGTGAAATAGTACCTCCAATAGGAGCATAAATATTAGTCTTATTCAAATTTTCTTGAGCTTCTCTTAAAGAGGCTTGAGCACTACTAACTGCGTATTCTCCATCTTCTACATTGAGCTGAGCTACAGTGTAGGAGGCTTGTATTTTTTCAAATTCAGATTTAGAAATAGTCCCGTTATCGTATAGTGATTTGTTTCTGTTAAAGTTGGCTTCACTTTCTATCAATTGGGCTTTGGCTTTGGCAAGTGCTGACTTAGAAGTGTTCAAAGCGGCTTGACTTCTTTCCAAGATAGATTGGTAGGTGTCGGGCTTTATCTTCAACAACAAATCGCCCTTTTCTACTTGGTCGCCCTCCATAATGTAAAGCTGTACAATCTCACCTGAAACATCAGGCGATATCTTAACTTCTACTTCTGGCTGAATCTTACCACTTGCCGAAACCGTTTGTACTATGGTTCTCTTTTGCACCGTTGTAGTTTGCACATTAATACCGTCTTCAGAAGATATCCAACCTGCCCATTTAGCAATAAGAAGTAGGAATCCCAAAGCAAATAAAGAGATACCAAAAATTCGCATCAAACGATTTTCTTTTTTTCTAGCGAAATAGAACAAAGCGATGCCAACTAAAATGAAAATAATAAATACTGTCATAAGTTAAAATATAAGGGGTTTGCCCATATAAAAATCCAACATCTTGGTTTTAAATAGGTAATCGTATTTGGACTGCAACAAATCGGTTTCAGCCTTAAAAAGTGTGTTTTTTGCGTTGTTATAATCGTAAGAATTGACCAACTGCAAGTCGTACTTGTTCTGCGTATATTGGAAAGATTCTTCTTGATATGCAACGGCCTTTTTACTCGCTATATATTTCTTTTGTGCTGAACGAGCATCGTTCTGGGCTTGTTCTATGGTTTTTCTCAAATTGTTTTTAGCCTCTTGCAAACTGTATTGAGCTTGTAAGACTCCTATCTTTGCTCGGCTAATAGATGCGTTGGCTTGCCAATTATTAAAAATGGGAATACTCAAACTCAAACTGATCGCTTGACTCACGTTGTCGTTAAATTGGTCTTCAAAAGGATAGTCTTGATAAGTTGGTATCGCTCCTAAAGAATCGTAAACTAAGCGTCTATTAGCATCAGAATACAAAGTCCCTAAACTAGCCGATAGGCTCAAACGTGGACTCCTAGCTCCTTGTGATATGGCTAAAGAACGCTCTGAGCTTTTGAGCTTGGACTCGGCGCTTTTTACATCTGGCAAATTTTCTAAAGCTAGATTATATACCGCTTGATTGTCAACTGTGCTGTAATTTTCATCGACCTCAACCTCCAACTGAACTATATCAAAGGATTCGGAAACCGACAAATCCAATAACTGCATTAAATTCAATTTAGCGATATCCCTTTGATTTTGAGCATTGATGAGTTGCAATTCTTCTTGGGCTTTTTGAGATTCGGTATTGAGCAAATCGCCTTGAGGTAAACTCCCCACTTCTACCATCTTAGAAATACGTTCTACCTGTAATTCTGAAACATCAACTTTCTGCTGACTCACTTCTACCAAGTCCGAATTGTATAGCAATTGCAAATAGGCGGTAACAATATTGACCGATATATCGTTAGCTATTTTTTCAGCATCGTATTTCGATGACAAATAATCAAAATTATTTTTTCTGATGTTGTTGATGCTCTGAAAACCATTGAAAAGTGTTACTGAGGAACTCAAACTAAAATTATTATTGCGTACTCTATCAATAGTAATTTGATTAGTTACAGGGTCTATGTTACGTCCAAAATTGGTGTTATCAGAAAGACTACCATTCAAGTTAGGCAATAAAGCCATTTTAGATTGAAAATGATTTTGCTTAGAAATTTCGGTATTGAGAAAGGCCTTTTTAATCGTAATGTTATTGTCTTGAGCATAACGCAAACAATCTTCTAAAGTCCATTGCTTTTGGGCATAAATACTAACCGTACCAAAAACAAAACAAATAAGAATAAGGATTCTTTTCATACCATCAAAGATATAGTTATTTGGTTAACTATGCTTTGAGGCGTTTATTGTATCGCATCCAAGCAAAAGCGACTATTGCTAAAGCCAAATAAGGCATCGCCATAAGATACAATATGCCATCGTTCAAGCCTGAGCCTATGGCACTACCTCCATCGATGTTGCTTTCTACAACCGACTTACACATAGCACACTGAGCGTAAGCTTGATTCATCAGAGTTGCTAAAAATAATACGATAAGAATGAGGTGTTTCATAGGTACAAATTTAAGCATAATATGGCATCATAAAAATATAGACAAGTACTCCAGTAATAGCCACATACATCCAAATAGGAAATGTCCATTTTACGATTTTTACATGCTTTTGGAATTCGCCAGTAACACCTCTATAAATAGCCAATAATGCCAAAGGAAGCACAGGAATGGAAAGTATAATGTGCGAAACAAGTATAAAGAAATAAGTCGGTCTTAACCAGCCTTCACCACCATAAGGCGTTGGTGCATTGGACAACTTTGAAATCACATAAGACACCAAAAATACTGCCGATAAGATAAATGCACTCATCATAGCAATACGGTGTAAGGCAATCTTTTTATTCTTAATCCAAACAAAACCTACCAACAATAAAACAGCAGTTGAGCCATTGAGTACAGCATGAAAAAATGGTAAGGAACGTAAATCAGCACCGCCGAAAGAAAGACGTAAATCGTCAGGCAAGAACATTAATCCTGCTACTGCCAAAGGAATAATAACCGATAAGGCTACTATCAATGGGATATAGAATTTATCGTTTTGATTCATTCTTATCTTTCTTTGCTAAATTATATTCTGCCATCAAAACCTTAATGTCATCTATCAAAAGTCCGACTTCGTAATCGTCAGTGCCATCGTAAACACCAATATTGTTACCATTATCGTCGTCTCTAGCTCGAATACGCCCTTCTTTATCTACTAATACAAAGTATTCAGAATGCAGAAAACCACCTTGGGCTGTGCTGTCTTCCATCACATTAACAAAATAAGAATTGGCAATGGAATAAATGTCTTCTCTATTTCCTGTAACAAAATTCCAATTGGACAAATCGGCTTCCATCTTGTTGGCATATTCTAAGAGTACCTCGGGCGTATCGTATTCTGGAAATACAGTATGTGACAGTATCATAAAATTAGGGTATTGCGCCATCTTTTGCTGTACTCTACGCATATTGTATGTCATTACAGGACATATGGTTGGGCAAGTTGTAAAAACAAAATTCGCTAAGTAAATATTACCTTCGTAATCGGACTGACTGATGGTGTCGTTAAACTGATTGACAAAGGCAAAGTCTGGAATACTGTGATAAGTAGAGTCGGTCTGTGGACCTACGTAAGGCAAATGCGTGAAGTTATGTTTGCCATAGGTCAAAAAAACATAAATGGCAGTAGGTAAAATCAGAATTAAAATTGCTAATAAACCTGTATACTTCTTCATTGGCTATAGTGTTCCAAAAATATAATGACCCTCTGTTAAAAGAATAAATATAAGATAAGGAATCAACACTACTGCTGGTAAAAGAATAGAAAGTTTTAAACCTTTTACTTCATGTCCTAAGTGCATAAACTCCATTACAATGTAAGCTGCCTTTATGATGGTAAGAATAATAAAAATAAGATTCAACAATGTTGTTCCTAGAAATGAATTATCAATAAGTACTGCAGGTTTAATGATACCTAAAATTACCTCAACTGCTGTAACAATTAATAGAATCCAAAATACTCTCCAAATCCACCAAGTTCCTGTTTGCTCTGACATAATATATCTGTTTAAATTGTTTGTTTATACTAAATAGAAGAAGGTAAATACGAATACCCATACCAAATCGACAAAGTGCCAATATAGACCTACTTTCTCAACCATTTCATAGTGTCCTCTCCTCTCGTATGTACCTTTAATTACATTAATAAAAATTACAATGAGTATCACTACACCACTGAATACGTGAAAACCGTGAAAACCTGTAATGAAGTAGAAGAAATTAGCGAATAATTGGTGTCCGTACTCATTTCTTACAAGGTTAGCACCTAGTACTACTTCGGCATTATTCAAATAAGCCATTGCTGCTTCTCCACTAACGACAGACTTATCAGCTAATCGTATGCCGTATTGACTATCTGCCATCAATGCTCCTTTGACATCATCGATAGTAATATTAACATCATCGGCATATGAATCTACGCCAACCAAGTCATAAATAGAATAAAAATGAGCATCGGCATCAACAACATGTACTATATCGTGGTTTGCTAATTCTATACCTCCTTTGTCTCCATGAATGAAGTGTCCCCACTCCCACGCTTGAGAACCTAGGAAGATAAAACCTCCAACAATGGTTAATCCAAGCCATAAAATCACTTTGCTCTTGTTGTTTTTATGACCTTCATTAACCGCAAGTACCATTGTTACAGAACTCATAATTAGAATGAATGTCATTAATGCAACAAACAACATAGGATATTCTCCTTTTAAAAATGGAAAATGAGTAAAGACTTCATCAGCTACAGGCCATACGTGAGCGTATTTGAAACGCATAAATCCGTAAGCACATAAGAATCCGGAGAAAGTAAGTGCATCTGAGACTAAGAAGAACCACATCATCAGTTTGCCATAACTTGCTTTGAAAGGAATATCTCCTCCTGTCCAAGCTTTGTTTTCATTTGTTGTAATGTCTGCCATTTTTTCTAGGTTTGAAAAGTTTTGCAATATTAGTGAATATATAGTAAAAATAGGAATAAATAAAGCCATAAAAAATCTAAAAAGTGCCAAAAGATAGCACACAGCTCTACCCCTAAAGAATTTTGACTAGAGTAAGCTCCAGTTTTAGCTTTGTAAGTCGTAATTAACAAGGCAATTATCCCACCTGCCAAGTGCAATAAGTGCAATAAAGTTAGGACATAAAGAAAAGAGCCCGAAGCATTACTGCCAGGTCCTGTAAAATAAACGCCTTCATTATACAAAGCACCCCAAGTAAGGTACTGCGAAAGGGCAAAGCCTAAACCTAATATTAAAGTCCATAGAAAGCCTTTGTTAGCCAAATCAAGATTATCTTTCTTGACGTTATTTTTCGCCCAATTCATCGTAAAGCTTGAAAGTATGATAAGAGCTGTGCTGATATAAAACCAAATCGGATAATCAAAAACTAACCAATTTCCTTCAGCTTTTCTGACCACTAAGGCACTTGTTAAACCAGCAAAAACCATGGACATACTTATCATAGAAATCCATAATAGTGGCTTGGCTGACTTCTTTTTTTGTTCTTCAAATGTTGTCATAATAGTTTATCGATAACGTAAATCAATTGTAATAAAGGAAGGTATATGAAGGAAGCAAACATGAGCTTCTTAGCATCTTCATCGGAGAGTGTTTTGAATAACATTACGGACTTTGTAAAAAACCATAAGCCTAAAATCACTGCCAATAAGCAGGCTAATAATGAAAGTTCTAATTCTCCAGAAAATCCAAAAATGGGTAATATGGATAGAGGAATTAAGAATAAGGTGTAAATCAATGTTTTGAAAGCGGTAGCTTTTCCTTTCTCACCGGGAAGCATTTTGAAACCTGCTTTGGTATAGTCTTCGTCTGAAACCCAAGCAATAGCCCAAAAATGAGGAAACTGCCAGATAAATTGTATAGCAAATAGGATGCCTGCTTCAATAGCAAAATCGTTGGTGACTGCTACCCAACCTAACATAAAAGGAATAGCACCAGGAAAAGCTCCTACAAAAACTGAAAAAGATGAAATCCGTTTTAAAGGGGTATAAGCTAACACATACAAGAGGACTGAAAGCGAACCAAAAAATCCAGAGTAAAAATTAATTGAAAATAAGAAAAACACGCCTACAAGTCCCATCGCTAATGACAAAATTAGTGCTTGATTGGTGGTCATTCTTTGTTTTGGCAAGGGCCTGTCTTCAGTTCGTTTCATCAGCTTATCCAAGTCTTTTTCTATAACTTGATTGAAACCATTCGATGATGCCACGACCAAAAAACCACCCAAAATAAGTGCTATCAAATCAAAGGACTGAAATATTCCTCCAGCAATAAAATAACCCGCAATGGCAGAAAATACCACACTCGTAGTCAATCTTATTTTTGAAAGTTGTAAAACGTCGTTTATAGACAATTTGTAAGTGTTTGATTTAGAATGTTTTGAGATAAAAATCATCAATTTTTATCTAGGGGATAAATTTACCACTTTTTATATTTTCATAGGCTTTATTTGCTAAATATTTAGCAAAATTTTAAATTTAGAATTAATCTAAAAATCGTAATAAAAATTCTGTAAATCGGTTTTGAAGGAAAAGAACAAATACTGATTGTCAGTGGTGGTAGTTCTATCACTTAACGACCTATTTGTAAGACCTAATTCTATCTTCATATTAGTTTTTGGATTGACAATGTAGCCAATTCTAAAATCTATGATTTGTAAATTAGAGGTGTTTCCTTGAGCAATATCATTGCCAAGCTCTTTATAATTCTCGTCATAAGGCATAAAAATATCACTACCATAATTTGTAGTATCTCCAGCAATTTCTCCGCCATGTTTAGCGTGTATCAATTTCAAATCCGCCGTCCATCTATCTTTTCTGTAACGAATTATACTTACATTTTCTAAAAAACTTGTTCCTAAAGGGTGAGCTAAAGGCTGTGCGTAATGAGCATAATTTTGTATGGGATTGAAATGAGAATACGTGAATGGTCGAGCAAAGTTAAGTTCTGATTGAAGAGATAAATTTTCAAAACCAAAGGCATCGAAATATTTCATGCCTAGTTGCCCTCCATACTTATTGCGCCATGCCCCATTTTGAGCTCTAAAATCACTTATTGCAAACTCATCAAGAACTACTTGACCATACAAATGAGAAGTAGATGTCAACTTGTACTTTAATGACAAACCTAGCAATGCGTTACCTTGTCTTGAATAGCCAATAGAGTACTCTACAGGTCTGTAAAAAACAATGGGGTTCATGTAGTTGATGTCAAAGACATTGCCTAAACTATCTTCACCCAACATTATGGACTCGAAAATGCCAATATTCAAACGTTCACCTATATTAGCACTCAAGTAGTGAATAGCACTAAATTTTGACTTGCTTATATCTGGCGCGTCTATGTCGAAATTGATATCTTGAAAATAAGAAAATAGATTGACGTACTTAAATTTCCATACATCCGTAGTTATTTTCAAATAAGGATAATTAAATGAATTATCGGAAAGCATCATAGAACGATACCCATCGCCAATAAAATGTTTGCCATGCCCTAACTGTACATCAAAAAAGCGATTAATATCATAATTGATGTAGCCATTAGCGTAATAAAAATCCATTAAACCCTCATTTATAAAGGGATAATACTTTATAATGCCCTGGCCAGGCAGAATATAATTATTACCTTTTACATAATTCTCTAAATAATCTGGAAGTACCATTTGATTTTCATAGAAAGATGAATAAAAAGATAACTTTTCACCAACCCTACCTTTCACCTCAATCCCTCTTGTATTGACATATCTTCTGTCATTATCTTCAGCTATCTCAAAATGAAAAAGAGGGTTAAGTACAAAACTATAATCTGCATGTTCAATACTTAGTAAATTGGAGTTAAGAAAATTATGAATGAATGACTTTTTTGAAACAATTGGCTTAAAAGAATTGTAAAATGTGGTGTCATCCGTAGAATATAAAAAAGGCTTAAATGAGGTGTGTTTTGAAACGCCTATGTCATGCATATCCTTTTCTAAATACGAATAATAAGAATGACTTAAAGGTGCATTGGTTTGCCCTATCACTATTAGTGAGAACTGAACCAATATAAAACTTAAAAAGTATTTCTTCATTTGTAATTTATTTAGTCAAAAGAGTTTCTCCAAAAACAAAGGTAAACAAAACAAACCTTAGAGAGTTTTTATTAGCTCAACATAGCCCTCAGCAATAGAATCCCAACAATAGTTTTCTTTCATATTACTAATTGCATTATGCGGTATTTCATTCAATAAATCCCTATTATTCATCAAAGCATTCAACTTGTTAGCCAAATCGTCTGCATTTCCTTTTTCAAAAAGCAAACCGTTTTTTCCATCTTCAATAACTTCTTCAAAAGAAGGTATTTGAGAAGCTACCACTGGCAAACCGTAAGACATTGACATCAATAAAACACCACTTTGAAAAATGAGTTCATAGGGCAAGGCTAAACAATCGGCCGCCTTAAAATATAATTCTCTTTTTTCTTCGCTGATGTAGTTAATATCTAAAACTAATCTACTTGACAAATCCAATTCATCGATGATGGATTGGTAGTAGTTAAAGTCATCTTTTCCTGAATGACCAGCAATAACAAGGTGTATTGAGGAATCAATATTAGGCATCGCTCTAAGCATTAGATCTAAACGTTTGTTAGGCTTTAAGCGACCAAAAAACAAAATGTATTGCCTTTGCTGTTCAAAATTCAATGTTTTTCTAGCCAACTTTCTACTTATTGAATTATCTGATAAGCCAACAAAAGCGCCGTGTTTTAAAACGCTTACTTTGGAATGCATCTTGGATTCAATCTGCGGCAGAAGATAATCTAAAGAAAAACTATTGTGAACGACAATTCTATCTGACCAACGGTTGTAAATTAAGTGATGATACCACTTGTTATCTTGATCTGTAAATGAAAAAACATCATGAGAAATGGTTATCGTTTTTAGCCCAAACAATTTGCTGATAGCATAAGTCAATATTGCCATATTGTGTGTAGAAAAAACGTGAATTATTACCATATTGATTTTGTTCCTTCTACAATCTCTACAAGACTTAAACATTCCCATGATAAAATTATACGTTTGGGAAAGTTTATTTTTAAAAAAAGTTCCGAAAACTGGCTTAGAAACGATAGTTTCGGATTGCACATCAAAATTGGAGTAGATGTAGGTATTAACACCTAATTTATCTAATGAAGTGCACAGAAATGTATCGTAATGATTCATTCCGCTTTTTATTCCTACCGGGTCAATAATAGCTATTTTATGTTCCATCTAGCTAAATCTATATTTAAGAGTTTTTCAAGCTGAAAAACATCGGACTTGTAATATGCTTTCAACTCTTGCTCTGTAGCCTTTGAAAGCATCGGCTTGGACTTAGCTGAAAAATACTTAGACCTAATTAATGTCAAAAAACGTTCAGGCATAAATGTCTTTACCCCTTTTCTTATAATGTTGAATTTATACAACTTAGAAATCAATGTGTTAGAAGGAGATAAAAAAGGATTTTTAATGCTAAAATCTATCTCCTGTTGTTCTATTTGTAAAAAACTAAAAACACTTTTCATCACTTTTTTAGTGTCAGTCTTGAAATCTTCGTAAAAAATAACCAAAAGCTGTTCTTTTCCAAAGATATCTTGATACCTTTTCAATTGCGAATAATAATTGCCTAACTCTAAGTATTGTTGAAAATATTGAGGATAGATTTGTGGATTAGCTATGATATCTTCTAATTTTTCTGAGCAAAAACCCAATCGACAATCCATCAAATAATGAGAGAATGCACGTTCAATAGGCTCTCTCAGCATAATGATAATTTTGGCTTCAGGGTTGTAATCATGAATACGCTTAGGCACATTTTCATAATACAAATAAGACACACTAGCTTCTCCTCTAATTCGTCTTTTTTCTTTGGAAAATAATTGGTGATAGTCCTTACTATCGTCAATACATTTGGAATTATAGAACAAAGACTCTACTTCTTTTGAGGAAAAAAAGTTAGGCTCTTTGACACTGCTCATGCTCACATCAGTATGCTGATTGAGATAATGATGCAAGGAGGTAGTTCCTGCTTTTGGTGCGCCTACAATGAATGTATTTACTTTCATTATTACATTTTAAATCCTTGAAAATAGGACGTTTGTATGAGGTAAAAGATACTCCATTTTTTTTCAAACCTAGGACTTATGAAAAAACGAATGGTCAAATAAAACCACAAATAAATTAAATTGACGTGCGCAATTAATGTTTTTTGTTTTCTTAAAAAATAGACGTGGTTTTTGCTATTCTGCTTTATAAAGAACTCTCCATATTTTTTTGGTTTCTCTTTATTTCTAGATTTCGTAAGACTACCTATTTTGTGCAAAAAATGAACGTCGTGCCTATACCTAGCTTCGTGTTTTCCATCTTGTAAAACTCGAAAGAAAAAGTCGGTATCATCAAAATATACAAAGTACTTCTCATCCATCAAACCAATATCTTCAAAAACAGATTGATGTATTAAGGCACAACATGTTGGGGCATATTCTATCTTATCGTCAACATTGTATTGGTTGTTATCAATCTCTCCCTGCCCACGATGAAAATTTAAAAATGCTTTTTTTCGGTTATAAAAGCCTCCAGCATACCAAATCATATTAGATGGAGAAAAATAATTCATCTTGGGGACTACTATTGATGAGCCGTAACTGTTGTAGGTCTCGACTAGTTTTGACAATAACTTATCTTCAAAAACTGTATCGTTGTTTAATAACAACACAAAATCGCAACCGTCTTTAAGTGCCAACTTGATACCTTGATTATTTCCTGCTGCAACACCTAAGTTATTGGTGTTCTTTAAAAGTACTTTAGATTTAAAACTCCAACTACCTACTTTTGAAAGTGTATCGTCAACAGAATTGTTATCGACAATGTAAATATTGAAATCTGAATAATCTTGTTGCTCAATAGAAGTGAAAAAATCGTCTAATACAGAAGAACTATTAAAAGTGACTGTTACAATACCTATTTTCATTTCATTAGCCCTTTATCTTTCATTTCATTTATAGACTGTTCATAATTATCAGAATTGACTTCTTGCTTTTTAACCCAATCTACAAATTGTTTTAGTCCATCTTCAAATGACACTTTTGGACTGAAACCTAAGAGTTTTTTTATTTTACTAATATCAGCTTTATTGTGTCGAATATCGCCAAGCCTATAATTTCCTGAAACGTTTATATCTACATCAGATTGATATAGTTTTTTTAGACTATCTGCAACCGTTTTTACCGTAGTCGAAACTCCTGAACCCACATTTAATGAACACGACTTAAGTTTATTGTCTTGTATAGCTAAAACAGTCGCACTGACAACATCGTCTATAAATACGAAGTCACGACTTTCCTTGCCGTCTTCAAAAATATTTATGGGGTTATTATTTAATATGCGAGTAGAAAAAATGGATAAAATTCCAGTATATGGATTACTAAGGGATTGTCCCGGTCCATAGACATTTTGATACCTCAAAGCAATAGCGGAAATACCTAAACTCTTACAAGCCACAAGAATCATTTGTTCTTGGTCACTTTTAGTAATTCCATATATAGAAGACGGATGAATCTTAGAGTCTTCATCAGTTGCTAACATACTCAAAGGTTGTTTGCAAATGCTACATAATGGCTCAAATTGCCCGTTTGACATTTGGGCGTCTTCTCGTTCATTAGGATATCCCTCGCCATGTAAATCACAATGGTATTTCCCTTCACCATATATTGCACGTGATGAGGCAACTACTACTTTCTTAACAGTATGTTTCTCATTGGCTAATACATCTAACATTAGGGCTGTCCCACCACAATTCACTTGAACATATTTTTCAATTTGATACATGGACTGACCTGTACCGGTTTCTGCTGCCAAGTGTACAATAATAGTAGTGTTTACAATAGCGTTTTGCCAATCTTTTCTATTTCTTACATCTCCGTTTATAAAAGTAACTTTACCTTTTATAGACTGATATAACTGAGAATTTTCTTTGGAATTGGTATGTATCTGGGGCGAAAGGTTATCTAACACACTTACATTGTGCCCAAGACTAACAAGCTTCAACGCTAAATTAGAGCCAATAAATCCTGCTCCTCCAGAAATTAATATATTTTCCATCTAAACTTGTTAATTATATAAATACCTCCTGACATTACAAAAGTAAGGAAAAAAGGTCTTAGCAAAATAGGCTCTGTCATTAATGAAATTATCACGAAAATGAAAAACCATTTACGCTTTTCAGGAACAAAATCCTGCAAGTATAACATCACTATAAGAATCAAGGTAAATGGCACCCCTGCAGCAGCCAAGAAAAACATTATAGAGTTAGTCGAACCCTTGTCATTTACATTTGAAAAATCAATAGCTTCTAGATTTAATGAAAATTTAGTTTTTTGACGAAGTTGAACAAATTGTTCATCGTCCAAACCAACGCCAGTAATGGGATTTTCAGCAACAATATATAAGGGCTGAACTAAATCAAAAAATCGAGCTTGAAAAGAAAACTGTCCTTTGCCATGAAGCTTGTCAGAAATATTAATAGATGTAATGAAATACACCAATAAAGTCATAAATACTGCTATGGGCAAGAACAAAATATTTTTTCTAATCTCAGAACTAAATGACAATAGAAGTTGGATAAACAATACAACTAATCCAGTAGTTGAAAAGGTTGTAAAAATAGCTAGGATAGTCAACCAAAATATTATTCCTCTTTTCTTTTTAATAAAAGAGAGGATAAAAAGTAATAGGTTAAGAAAAATCTGAAGGACGCCAGGTTCCCAAAAAATACCTTGATTTCTAACGAGCTCAATTCCCAATACAGAAAATGAGTGCGTATACTTAAGATAAAAGAAAATGTTTAGAAAAGTAACGCATTCATAACGGCTATTACTAATATCATTTAAAAAAGGTTTTACAAAAGGGAAAATAAAAAAGCTTATCAGGGCGTGAATTAAAATTATTTTTAAAACCAAGTAAAGATGAGGAATGAACAGTTTTTTATTTTCTTCTCTATTATAATACATAGCTGAAAAAATAGAGGTAGTAAAAATGACAATATTGGCCAATAACTTTTGTGTTGATTGAGGCGATGATGCAACTATGTAGTTGATAGTGAGTAAGGACAAAAACAATACCAAAAGCTGCAAAAAAATTAGCAGTTCTCTTTTGTAAAGATTCTTAACAACAAAAAGAGATGAGAATAGAAAAAAGACAAAATATAGCATCTCCTTTCTAAAAAATATGAAAAGCATACTACCTGCTGTTAGTACCAAAAAAAGCATAGGAAACCAAGAAAATTTGAGATGTTTTGACGTTAGTTTCATGATTAATCTTTGATCCTTTCCCAACTTTGTTTAGTGTGGTTGTAAGTCTTGATTATTCGAGCAGGTGAACCTACTACCATACAATAGTCTGGCACATCATGAATAACCAAAGAATTTGCTCCTACAATACACTGTTTACCTATCTTAGATGAGATGACACAAACATTTTCTCCTAGCCATGTGCCATCACCAATTTCTACTTCAGCCTTAAAGCCCACTCCTTGGTCTTTATAAGGCAAATCAACCCTATTAAAACGATGAAAATTATCAGCTATATATACATTATCACCCATCAATACATTCTTGCCAATTCGTATACTTTTAACAGAAACGATATGAGCATTTCTTCCAATATAGGTACTTTCATCAATAGAAAGTTTAGTGTCTTTAGATGTTGAGTCGGAATAGTTTAATGCCAAAAACCAAGCGTTAGGTTTAATAAAAACATCTTTTTTGATAGCAATATATCTTGCCCCTTCAACAGAAAATGGCATAGATAGTGTTGATTTTGATGCTAACTCCTTAAACGAAAAACGATAAAGAAAAGTAAAAACCTTATCCCTTACTCTGCGATATATATTATGAATTTGTTCCATTATTTAACCAGCCTATGTTATGCTCGGGCAATATTTTTTTTAGCTGAGCAATATCTTCTACAAAATAGGATTCTAATTTGGATTTTAAAGATTCATCTAAAGAAATTTTTGACTTAGATAAATTTTTACGCATTATCAACTCTCTAATCAACTTAGTTTTTTGTTCTCCAATAGTGTTGTGAAGTATTTTTTTTATAAAACTAAACTTAGAAGATGATTGAAGAATTGTGTTTAATTTTTTACTCTTTGGTGCACCCGTGCTTTTTTTATTTATCATAAAATGGGATACTTTAAAGCTATTATCAACTCCTAAAAAATCGAAAATATCGACTAATGATTTGTCAATATCGTTTACAAAATCTTCAAAAAAAACAACTTTTACTTCCTTAAAAGCATCTTTATAAGCTTTTACCGAATCAGCATATGTGCTTAAGCCTTTATAGTGCCAAAAGGAATTAAAGCCTTTTGAAATTCGCTCTGACTCTTGCTCAAGTGCATGCTTAAAATCCAAGTTTTCAAAAGTTGAATAATTATGAGAATAATTTGAAAATGCTCTCTCAATAGGATTTCTTAAAAGAATTAAAATTTTTGGTGACTGACCATCTTTCAGTTGTTTTATTTTAGGAATTACTTCATGATGATGGTATAAATATTGTGTGCTAGCGTCACAAATTATTTTTTCACTTTTATTGGCATAAAGATTGGTGTAAGCAAGTTCATCAAGTACTGAACTTCTCAATAAATAAGGTTTGATTGGGTCTGCCTCAGAAATGTTTTGAATACTATCCTTTATAAAAAATCGTGGCTCTTTATCAGGTATAGCAATATCTGGATGTTGACTAAGATAATGATACAAAGAAGTTGTGCCAGCCTTGGGTGCTCCTACGATATATAAGTTAGGATAATTCATTATCTAATACCTGGGAAATAAATTGAATAAAATCCAAAGTTTTTCTTGATGTAAACTATCATAAGAACATTCCATATCACTCCACTAATAGCACTAGCAAAAGCCGCTCCATCAATACCATATTTTGGAATTAAAATATAGTTTAAACCAATATTTATAATAGCTGTAAGGATAAGTATATTCTGAAACACATTTTGTTTGCCAACCATTTGCAAGAATGTACCTACCGAGCCAGAAATTGCACTGAACATTTTACTTATTGATAAGATAATTAACGCCATAGCTGCTAACTTAAATTCTTCTCCAAATACGCTTAATATAGATTTAGGAAAGCATAAAAATAATATTATTACTGGAACAGTAACCCAAAATATGGTTTTAGTTGATTGTTGTACTATTTTTTTAAGCGCATCAATATCTCCTGAAGAATGAATTTCTGAAAATTTGGGTGCAGCAATACTATTAACCGCCATAAGCCCCATATATGCTAACATCGATAACTTTAAGGCTATGTTATAAATTCCAACTTGGTCTGAGGAAGTCATATTTGCTAACATAAACAAATCTACTTTCCCCATTATAAGCATCATTGATTGCCCCAATAACAATGGTATAGACACCTTAAATAGTGCTTTTGTAGTGAGTTCTGTCTCACTATTAATGACCTTAGAATTTTCAAGTCTTGTTTTATGATAGAACCATAAAAAATAAGAAGAAAATGTCATTATAAAAACACTCAATACATAGGCGTAAATAGGAAGTTTTTCAGAAGAAGTATACGACACCAATACCACCATAATAATGAAAGTGAATAGGGTTATCGCAACATTATTCAAAAAAGAAAAAGAAAGCATTTTCTTCAACCCTCGAATGGCTTGAACATTCATATGAAACAATACTAATGGAATGAAAGAAAAGGATACGATTAAAAGGTACTCCTCTTCAAGATTCATAAAATCAGCGATATAGGATGAAAAAAACAATAACAGTAAGGTGAAAATAATAGCAGCTAAAGTGACAATAGCTATCGATTTAAAAAAAAGTTTATTGATTAATTGAGAGGCTCCATTGTGCACATATCTAGAGATATATCGAACTAAAGCGGTGTCTATTCCTAACCTTGAAATGATACTTAAAATTTCAACTATTAATAAGGCGGTTACATACTGACCAAATACAAAAGCTCCAAATTTGTTAGTAATGAAAATAGCAAGAACATAGCCAACTAGTAAGCCTACAATTTTCAAGATAAAAGTGCTAGATGCTCCTTTAATAAGCTCAACAAAATGAACATCTCTTGAGTACTTAGATAGATATGATTTTATTTTATTCAAAAATTCTAATAGTTTGAATCGGATTGTTTGCCAAGTAAAATAGAAAGCGCAGACGATGTTCCAATGCGTTTTACACCTAAGTCAACCATCGTCTTAAAGTCTTCAATATTTCGGATTCCTCCAGATGCTTTTACTGGCAAAGGTGAGGAATTATCTAACATTAGTTTTATCGCTGACACAGTTGCACCATTTGGCGCTGAGTCAGGACTAACATAAAATCCTGTTGATGATTTTACAAAAACATGATGAGCTTTATTTTGACCGAAATTATCTATGACAACATTTCTAATGAGCTGACATATATCTATTATTTCATTATCACTTAATGCCGCTGATTCTATTATCCATTTTATAGTCTTATTATTGGACAAACACAGAGCAGTACATTCTTTAACTTGATTGACAATATAATCGTAATCCCCTTTTTTGAAAAGCTCATAGTTAATAACAACATCAATATCGTCTGCACCTAACTTGATAGCTTTACTAATCTCATCTAATTTGCTTTCTGTCGATGAATTTCCATTAGGAAAATCAATAACCGTTCCAACTAAAACATTGCTAGCGTTGTCGGCTATTATTTCTTTTGCAAAAGCAATATGGTTTGAACGAATCATCACCAATTTGAAACCATACTCAACAGCCTCTAAGACAAAAGATTTAACAACTTGTTTTTCTTCTTTGTCACTGAGACCTGATTGTTCTTTTGTTTTGAGATATGTGGAATCAAAAAAACTAGTGATGTTAAAGTTCATGTTGTGTCTTGTTTGGGTCAGTAAAAATAACGATTTAAAACTAGAAAATCCACTACTAAAAAAGGCCCTCCAAATGGAGAGCCTTTTTAATAAAAAGTAAAAATTTTTAATTCAATTTAAAGCTTATTGGCACGTTGTATTGCACCTTTACAGGCTTACCTCTTTGTTTGCCAGGCTTGAATTTTGGCAAACTTGAAACTACTCGAACCGCTTCGGCATCTAAATATTTATCTACTCCACGTAAAATCTTAACATTAGTAACTTTTCCTGTTTTATCTACAACAAAACTCACAAAAACTCTACCAGTAATATTATTCTCTTTAGCGATTGGTGGATACTTTGTTTTTGTAGCGATAAACTGCATTATCTTTGTTTGGGTACAAGTTTCATCAGTACACCCTTCAAAGCGAGGCATATCTTCAACAACCATGAAAATTTCATCAGTTGTCTCTTCTTCCTCTTCTATTACTTCGAGGTCTTCATCAGATTCTGTATCTTCTATTTCTACCTCTTCAATTTCCTCGTCATCTTCAACAATAACGATTTCATCTGGTGGTGGTGGAGGTGGTGGAGGTGGCTTTTTCTCTCTAAATGTATTTTCTATCTCTTCCTCAAACTCTGCATCTAATACTAAATCACCTAATGAAGCAACAACTTTTTCATACGTTCTGTATTCAAAAGCGCCTAAAACGATTAAAAGAGACATTGCTAAGCCGATTTGCATAAACAAACCTCTTTTTTTCTCTAAATCTACTTTGGGGTTTTTTTTTGGTTCCATAAAATTGGGTTACTTGAGCAAATTTAATCTTTTTTAGCTGAATTCATTGATACGGGAAAGGGAAATTTCTTAAAAATCCAAACACCTAAAAATACGCCTATGGTGTCTGCTAACCAATCTAAGATATCAGCACTCCTTTCAACAAAAACAAGACCTTGAAGCACTTCTAACAATAAGCCGTATGCAATAAATGATATTACTATGTAACGTAAAAATTGACTTTTTTGTTGTTCATTCAAAGCTATAGCAAACAAATATACCCCAAGCATGAATATGAAAGCATGTATTAATTTATCTAATTGAAAAAAGTCAGAAAAAGAAACCTCTGGAAAGTCAGAGCCTGGAATAGCATGTAAAATTGCTATAACAACAACCCACACTATTGCAATAGTGTAGCGCATTTAGCTGATTAACTCTTTATATTGATCAGCTGATAACAAATTCTCTATTTCTGAGACATCAGATATTTTAACACGAATCATCCAACCTTCTCCATACGGGTCAGAGTTAACAACTTCAGGAGTGTCTTCTAATTCAGAATTAAAAGAAAGAACTTCTCCGCTCAAAGGCATAAAAAGATCTGAAACTGTTTTGACCGCTTCAACAGAACCGAATATTTCCTCGCTTTCAATGCTTTCACCTTCTGTTTCTACCTCAACAAAGACGATATCTCCTAATTCACTTTGAGCAAAATCAGTAATCCCAATAACTGCTTCATCGCCTTCAATTCTTACCCATTCGTGATCTTTCGTGTATTTTAATTCTGCTGGAATATTCATTTGAGTTATATTTTTTATTGCTACAAAAGTACAACTTAAAGTTTAAAATATAGCTATTGAGCTAAGGTGAATCTTACACTAAATCCACCATTTGTAATAGCTGAAGGAAAAGTATTTGAAACATAAGGGTTTGTCATCACTTTATCATAGAATAAACGTAGATTAAATCGGCTACTAACAACATAGTCGGCAGTAAACTTCAACGTAATTACACTATTACCACCCGTTATTTCTTCTTGGTTTTCTTCTATTTTTCTAATTACAACCTTATTACTTCTAAGTGAGAAATCTAATTTTAAATCTAAATCTGAGCTTATTTTTCTTTGTCTGCCTGCTGCTCTTACGTTAAAGGCTAACTCTTTAATTCTATACCCTGTTCCTATTATCCATTCATCAGAAGAACGGTCTGTGAGTTGATTATTGCTCAAGCCCAAACTTAAAGTTCTTTCTTTCTTTATTTCTAGACGCGCTGTCATACTATTTTTGAAAGTCATATCTATCTTAAACAGGGGATTCAGACTTTCTCGTAATGTTACTTGATTAATTTCGTACTTATCGTAATAGTTTAAGGTAGCCTCGTTAATCGCATTGGGCCATTCATCAAAACCCTCTTCATAGTCTAGACTAGTCACATAGTTACCTACACTATAAGTAGATTGATAGGAATGACTTAAAACTATGTTATTCATTCGTTTTTTTATCCACTTAAGATTACGTAAACCATCAAAATTAATTCGCCAATTTGGCAAAGGGATATTTGGGAAATTATTAAGACCTACCGAAGAAGCATTTTTTCCTGAATAAGCTGCTAAAAAGGCGGGTATCAACACCTCTTGAGAAGTACTTTGATATCCTAATGGATATCCAGTACTATCAACAATGCTGTTGTCGTATGGATTTGACTCAGCAAGTCTGTTAGCAATTATTTCTCTATTTTGTCTAAACTGCTGAAAGGTAGCATTTGAATAATTGTCATCGTCTTTTATAAAAGCAGAGTTCCAACTAATAAACGAGATGCTGTGACTACCATTTTCGATACTATTAAATGAATCGTAGTCGCCTAAGTCCGAATCAAATCTATAGATTTCTTGAACATTATTCGTTTTTGTTCTATTAGCAGTTAGCTCTATTCTAAATCCTTTAAAAGGCTCAAGAGTTCCTCTAAGGTTAAGAGTTTCGCTATTGGTCAGTTTAAAAAATTGATTCAAATTAGTATTGGAAGTGAGCCAACCGCCTTGTGAACTTAGCTCTCTAATGTCAATATTTTGACTTCCCAAAGCAAAAGGTATTCCTGGAGCCATAGCATCCCAATCTTGACCGAAGAAATGAGGCTTTTTATTAAAGCCTGGTAATACAACGCCCTGATTTTGTCGATAAGAAATCGATAAGTTTTTGACTAATAAAGTTGTTCTTAAAAGTGTATTTGCAATCTCTTTAAAAGAAACTTTTACGGTATCGGGGGCTTCATTGGGCAATCGAATCGTTTCTCTGCTTGAACCTCTACCTCTTACACCTACACTAGGGCCAGTTTGATTTAACTTTTTAAGGAAAGGTACTTTATTATATAGCTGACCAAAATTAAATGTTGAGTTAATTTGTTTGTTATTACTATTTTGAATGGTATTACCCAAACTTTGTAAACTTAATGGTGCTGCTAACCAATCGTAATTGGCTACATATTTAGTGTTCAGATTTATCCAAGAAGTTAGGGGGAACTTATTCAAAGGAACATTATAACTCGCATTTAATGAATGATGATACAAAGTCGGTCTTCCAAAATTTAGAATATTATTCCATACTGAGTCTTTCTTTTCTTGAAAATATGGATCTGTTTTTACTAGCTCACCATCGGGCTCGTCAATACTAGCCGAATTATTTACCTTAAATTCTGTTTTTAGTGTACGTGTCAAATCGTACTTAATGCTATAATTTCTATTCCAAACAAATGCCTTGTTGTAGTATGGCGGTAAAGTGAAATCAGGATTGTTGATGTTTCTAAATTGTGTTTTATTATAGTATCTATCCAAATCTGTTTGAAATGATATTGATTTTGGTAAGGTGTAAAAGTTAAAGTCTTTCAATAATGCAAAATACTTGTTCTTAAATAACTTTACTTTTTGAAATGGCTTTATGTTTTTGGGCTTTGAAGAATAAGTATAATTTAGAGAAGCTTTCGTACTAACTGTTGTTCTTTCTTTAAGATTAACATTTCTAGAAAAAGTTTCATTTCTCGAATAGGTTGCTGACAGGTTTTCTATATCATAAATCTTAGCATTATTACCCGAGGAAGAAGATTTGTTTTTTCTAACATTAGTAAAGTTAATTGACTTTCTTTTTGTTAAGTCTTGTGCTATCTCTTTCAGTTCTTCTTTCTCTTCATTGGATTGTAATTCATCTAAAGATGCCTTTAAAGTGATGTCTGGATCTAATGGGTTGTACTGTGGGTTTTGAATAGCTTCAGAAACGCCAACATACATAGGTATTTTAATAGCTGCTTTTTCTCCGAAGAAATTTCCTAAGGCAAAAGTTGATGAAAAATCGTATTGGTATGCATCGTACTTTTGTCTGGCTGTAAGACTTTGATCAATAGAACCAAAACCGATAGTACTCATACTTCCAGTAAGATTAATATTAGCAAAATCAGCCAACCTAGCATTTATACGACCATTGGCGGCATATCCACCTCGTTCGTCAAAGTCCGTTAGACGCAATTCGTTTAACCAAATCTCTCCACATTTGGAAGAGCCATCATCATTGACAGTGGAAGTAAAACTCCCTTTTCTTGGATTTCTTACTCCCAACATAATGGTTTTTACCATACTAATATTAGGGTTACCAACAATAGTTATTTGTTTGTCTGTTCCTGAAAAAGGATCAGTGCTACTGGTGTGTATTCCGTCCCTTATGGCTTTGTTTCTTTCTTGCTTGGCATCGAGCAGTTGTTCGAATGTAATATTTAACTCATTCTCTACTGGCCATATAAGTTGATCATCAAGTCTAGAAACACCCCATGGAGTAACCTTGAGTGGAATTTCATACTCATAATAATTGTCGTTAAAGTCTGTACCTAATCGAACAAATAGTGATAAGTCACCGTCTTGAAGAGCTGACTCTATTTCACCAGATGCTTCTGCGTGCACGTACATTTTTAGTCGCTTGTATGTTCTAAAGTCGTTGTTGAAGGTTTTATACGCAGCTCTAGAATCTCCATCTTCCAAATCACATACTTTAAGGACTAAAGATTGTTCGTTTTGCCTTCTAACATAGGTCGTAGTGTTATCAAGTTCTTGCTCTATACCAGGAGGCAAGACATAAGGCACAGGAATTTTTTCAGCATTCTCTTCTATGTTTACTACAGAAACATCAAATGAAGTATTACTAGCATTATCATTTGGAACATATTCTCCTTCTGTTTTTAGACTAAAATTATAACGTCTCCATTCGCCACGAACGAGCTCTAATGTTGCAAAACGCATTACGATAGGTTGGTCAAAGTCTTTGAGTAGCATACGAATAAATCGTATGGATTTAAAGTCACGAATAGAACCTACTGTTTTGTCAGGCTGTTGGACTGGGATTTTAAACTGATACCACTTTATTGTTCTATCCCCAGTTGGTGTTTTAGCCTCCGTTTCTTGTATATCGGTAATGTAACTATCGCCAATTTGCATACCAGGGAATAGGGGGATATTGTAGTGGTAATAACTCTCTGATTCGTTGAGTGTATTGTCAAAATTTATATCCTCTGTGTTTGGAATAGTAGTAGCCATAGTTGGTGTAGGGTCTGGAATTGCTGAATTACCATCTATTCCAGAAAAATACTCATAACGCTTTAAAATAGAAGCACTTTCATTGTCCAAATCATTACCTAAAAAATAAGTGTAGTTGTCAGAAGAAGGGTCTGTCGATGCTAAGGAATAAGCATTACTATTGACTCCATAAATGGATTCTATTTTTTGAACATAAGCCGTATCAAAAAATGTACGCTCATCAACATCCCTAAGGCCATCAAGCCCCACATCTTGATATTGACGTGACTCTGCATTTACATCAAAGGAGTTTGTTAAAGCAAAAGTAGTAGGCATACGCCCCCATACACTACTTTCATCGTCAACATTTTCTACAACATCTGAAGAAGGCAATCCATTTTCAAAACTCTTAAACCCATCTTTTAAAACGTCTTCTGAAACATTACCCAAATTCATAATCAAGTTACCACCACTTTGGTTTTCAGAATCGTCATTAAAAGGGTCCATTATCCAAAACTCAACAAACTCAATATTTTGCAATTCGAAGTCTGTTGTTTCTAGCTTACGCATAATTCCAGCCCACCTATTTTCGGGGTTTAGTAATAATCCTGAGGTGGTAATATTTTCAGTGTCAAAATTATAAGGTCCTCTTTTAGATGGATTATAGGAAAGGTTAAAAACTGGCAAATTAGATACTTGAGTAGCATACTGGGGGTCACGATTGGGGAATACTTCCTTTTCAAGTACTTCTCTTACATTGTGGTTTGATAGTTGTACCTCATCGTCAGCTATATGTCTTGGGGTATTATTGGTATTTCTGTAAAATACTGGGTCAATATTATACCAAGATAATAATGCTCTATTTGCTCCTGAGTTTAAGTTTCCAAGTCTAGGACTTTGATTAGGTAATGCAGACTCAGGGAATAAATCAGGGTCGTTGGGCAAACTAGCTAAAAACCAAGCCCCAGGATTTTTTATATCTATTCCTGTGCTACTAGCTTCAAAGTCATCAATATAGGCTGTTCCATTTTCACCAATCGCTCTTTGATGACCGGGTATGAGATGAGCAAACTCACCTTGAGCAGTAAGCATAGACTTTTCTTTGGTTTCTAATAGTGGTAAAAAATCTACAATTTTGGTCAATAAGTTAGATTCTCGTCTATATGTACCATCTAAGCCCCATATGGTATTTGAGATAGGCTCGTCGCCAGAATTCACCTTTTTGGTATAGGGTTTTTCGGTCAGGTTTAGAATAGTACCCCCAAGCATAAAGTCATCAGAAATACGATAATCTACATGAGTACCTACTAGTGTTTTTTGTTGTAAGCCAAAGGTGTTACTTTCAACAGAAATTCTAATGGGAGTTCCTGACATCAATATACCGTCATTGATGATATTAACTTTTCCCATAGAATAATTGACGGTAAAGTCTTGTCCTTCTTCAAGTCGCAAACCCCCAGCCGTTACTACTACTGAGCCTGGTTCTATGGAAAAAACTCCCAGATAAATTTCAGCTCCCGACTCAGATTGATAACTTCCCTTTATTCTGAATTTGTTGTATTCTGGAAATTGCTGAGCAATGGTTAAAGTAGAATCGTAAAGGACATCATAAACGTAATTGTTTGCAATGTCATTGTTGCTAAATTTATCTCTTAAATCTTCACCAAAAGGTTCTCTTACTGGAAAAATAATTTTACCATTTGAGGTAATGATTGTAATGCCAGGTAAGAAATCAAAAATACCATCGGCCTTGCGCTCCTGCTGAGCATTTAATTGATCCAATCGTAAAAGATTGATTATGGGTTTATTTGTTAGATTTTCTTCAGGAATATAGTTCGTAATTGTACCATTATCCCTAGTATTTTCAAAAACTACATCTAAATAAAATTCTGTAGGGCTAACGTTGTATGCACCTAAAGAATATATGTTTTTCATCATCAAGTCCCAGTTAGGCAGTTGTGGAGAAAAACTCAAATTTTTCAATAGTTTAACAAATAATGAGCTTGGTGCTGACGGTCCATTTGAGCTAAACTCACCCACTTGATAAAGTTCATTTCCTATGGTATATTGAAAAGCTACAGCTAAAACCTCATCAGGCCCAATGATGTTGTTTAATGATATATAACCCAATTGGGGATGAAATGTATATTCAGTCGGTGACAATAATCTTGCTCTTTCTAACTTTTCATAATCTTGCGAACCTAAAAAGTCAGGATAAGAAGCTGTACCAAATATGCTATTCACTTGATTTATATTTCTCAACGCCTCACCTTCAGAGAGCATCTGTTGATAAAGAGTATTGTTATCATTGTCGGGATAGGAAAAGTCAGCATTATCAGAAAATAAAACCGTGTTATACATATCGGACTGAGACTCTCCTAAGTCCAAAAAGGCTAAAATATTTCTAGTGTCTTCTACAGTTCCTGTTTTGTTGGTTACCCAAACCTCAATTTTTGTAATATTTACTGGCGAATTGATAAAAGGTAGTTGTGACATAGCCTCATTATACCTTGACTTAAAGTAATGAGATAGAAAAAAGTGTTTGTTGGTTTCGTATTGATCGGCATAGATATCAAACTCTGTGGTTTGTGCACCCCCTTCAACATCAATTACTTTAGAATTACTTTTTTGTTGAGAAAAAATAGTAGTTACTGTTGCTCTACCAAATTGCAGTTGTGTTTTTAAACCTAATAAACTTTGACTTCCAGAGATTAAAGTACCGTTGAGAGGTAAGCCTACATTTCCAATTTCGATTTTCTTTATTATTTCATCTTCTTCACCTTCGTATTCCAGCTTAATCTTGTTGTCAAAATCAAAAATTGCTTCAGTATTATAATTGGTATTTAGTTGGAGTTTGTCGCCAATTTTACCGATGACATTCATTTGTATTTTTTGTTTGAAGTCAAAGCTGGTGTTGCTTTGTTTATCTATTGGCAGAGCATTATTTTCGGTCTTGTTGTGCTTAATAGAAAATATCAGTTCTGCTGAGCCCTGGGGTCTAATATCTACCGTACTATTTCCAAATATTTTATCAAAAATTTCTCCTCCTATGTCTATACTCAAAGGGCCTTTATTGGTGTTATCTCCACTAAGCGAGGGGTTTGAAGTTTTTTCTTTCCAATAGTCTGATATAGATTGTCTAGAATTGTAATTATCGTATTCTTCGGCACTCAGAAATGTAGGGTTTGAAAGTCTAAAACCATTTATTTTTTGCTCTACACTATACAGTTTTGACTCAGGGTCGTACTCTAATTGAGGCTGCAGGTTAGAGGGAGGGTTTAGGTAAAAACCGCTATTTGGATTATCTAGTGGATTATCCCAAGGATTATTTTCTGGTATCTGATAAATTAGGCTATCATTAGTGGACTGAGAATATGAAAATTTACTCAGCACTAAAAACAAGAAAAAGCACCAAAGTGCTTGTTTATGTATTGCCTTATTTTGAAACACTATAATTCCATTAAATTAGAGAGTCATCTCTATATTTTTTTAAGTACTCGTTTAACCAATTCTTCGACCTCAACACTCCCATCTTCTTGCAGTTCTTTATCAATGTATTTTTCAATACTGTTTTTAGAAAACCCAAGCATGGTTAATGCCGATAACGCTTCTTCTCGAATAGTATTGTATGAAATTGAGGAAGAATTTGCGCTTATTCCAAGTTTAGCAATTTTTTCTTTCAAATCTAAAATGATACGTTGTGCTGTTTTTCCACCAATTCCCTTTACTGCCTGTAAAACTCTAACATTTTCTGTAAGTATCGATTGCTGTATCTCATGTGGAGTTAATGAAGACAATATCATCTGAGCTGTGTTAGGGCCTACTCCTGAAACAGAAATAAGTAATCGAAATAACTCACGCTCGTCTTTATCGAAAAAACCATAAAGGGTATGGGCATCTTCTTTAATAGACAAATGAGTAAAAAGCATACAATGTTCATCATTAGACAACTTGGAAAAGGTTTGCAATGATATTCTCAAGAAATAACCTATCCCATTACAATCAATAATGACAAATGAAGGGTTTTTCTCTACTAATTTTCCTTGTATGTGTGTAATCATATTCTTTTTGTTTGAGCATCAATAACGGCAATAGTTACCATATTTACAATTTCACGCACCGAGCAACCAAGTTGTAAAATATGCACAGGCTTTTTCATGCCAATCAAAATAGGCCCTATCGCTTCTACATCGTCAAATTCTTGCATTAACTTATAGGCTATATTTCCAGATTCTAAGTTGGGGAAAATAAGCGTATTAGCATTCTCTTTTAAATCAGAAAAAGGGAAAATTTGCTCTCTCTTTTCTTTGTTTAAAGCAAAATCCGCTTGTATTTCTCCGTCTACCGATAAAGTTGGCTCTGCCTCATTTATTATTTTTAAGGCTTCCGTTATTTTAGCAACCTTTGAGTTCATTGATGAACCAAAGTTGGAATATGACAACAATGCTATTCTGGGCACTACATTAAATCGGCGTACTGTCTTGGCTGTTAACATCGCAATATTAGCTAACTCTTCTGCCGTAGGGTTAATATTTATGGTGGTATCAGCTAAAAATAGAGTTCCTTTTTTAGTGTTAAGGATAAACATTCCTGCTACCTTATCAACTCCTTCTTCAGTTCCTATAATTTGTAAGGCTGGGCGTAATGTACTAGGATAATTTCTACTTATTCCTGAAATAAAAGCGTCAGCCATACCTTGATCGACCATCATTGAGCCAAAATAATTTCTCTCACGCATCAGCTTTTGCGCTTCTGGCAGTGTCATTCCTTTGCGTTTGCGTTTTTCAAAAAGAATCTGTCCAAATTGATTTCTCATTTCCCTTTGCTCATCACTCTTAGGGTCTAGTACCTGAACGTCATCTAAATCCAAAACATTATCCTCAATTAGCTGTCTAATTCTACCTTCCCTACCTAATAAAATTGGAATGGCAATACCTTCATCTTTAACTTCTTGAGCAGCTTTCAAAATTTTATAATGCTCGGCTTCTGCAAAGACAATACGCTTGGGGTTTCTTTTAGCCTTGGTAGTAATTCTTCTGACTAGTTTATTGTCTAAGCCCAATCGTTTATTCAATTCTTGGGCATATTCTTCAAAATTCGAAATATTCTTTTGAGCCACTCCAGACTCTATGGCTGCTTTTGCTACTGCTGGAGCTACAACAGATATTAATCGATTATCAAGAGGTTTTGGAATAATATATTCTGGGCCAAAAGTGATAACTTTTTCTCCGTAAGCTAAATTAACTGTATCGGGGACTACTTCTTTAGTCAATTCAGCGATACTACGAACTGCAGCCAATTTCATCTCTTCATTTATACTTGTTGCTCTAACATCCAGTGCCCCTCTAAATATGTATGGAAATCCTAAGACATTATTGACTTGATTAGGGTGGTCAGAACGCCCCGTAGCCATTATGATATCTTCTCTAACAGATACAGCATCATTGTAAGATATTTCAGGGTCAGGGTTTGCTAAAGCAAAGACAATTGGTGTTTTAGCCATGGACTTAATCATCTCTTTGGAAACAATGTTTCCAGATGACAAACCTAAAAAAACATCAGCTCCATTCATAGCCTCATCAAGTGTGCTTAAATTTCTATCAGATGCAAAGAATGCTTTTTCTTGGGTTAAATTATCTCTATCTTTTCTGATTACACCTTTGCTATCGAGCATAATAATATTAGACTTCTTAGCCCCAAGCGAAAGGTATAATTTAGCGCACGACATAGCAGCAGCACCAGCACCATTTATGACAACCTGAATAGAATCTATCTTTTTGTCGGCGAGTTCAAGGGCATTCAAAAGTGCAGCAGCAGAAATAATTGCAGTTCCGTGCTGATCGTCATGCATTATGGGAATGTCTAATTCTTCTTTAAGACGCTTTTCTATTTCAAAACATTCAGGAGCTTTAATGTCTTCTAAATTGATACCTCCAAAGGTTGGCGCAATAGACTTTACAACCTCAACAAATTTATCTACTTCTGAAGCATCAACTTCAATGTCGAAAACGTCTATATCAGCAAAAATCTTAAATAACAATCCTTTTCCTTCCATTACAGGCTTAGACGCCTCAGGGCCGATATCTCCTAATCCAAGAACGGCAGTCCCGTTAGTTATTACTGCTACTAAATTGCTTTTTGCTGTGTATTCGTAAACATCATCTTTGTTTTCACTGATTTTGATACAAGGTTCAGCAACTCCAGGAGAATAGGCCAAAGACAAATCACGCTGAGAGCTGTGTTTTTTAGTAGGAATAACCTCTATTTTTCCTGGCCGACCTAATTTATGATAATCAAGCGATTCTTGTTTTCTTCTTCTATTTGACATACGTTTTTTTAGAATAAGCTCGTAAAATTAAACAAAAAAAACCGGCACTAAGACCGGTTTTATAAATTTATAATAAATCAATTATTTGCTAACAACTAAACGCTTTATTGTTTTTAACTCTCCATTAACTGAGATGTTTGCAAAATATAAACCCGCTTTGGTATTACTAACATCAAATTTTAGAGTGCCACTTTGGCTGCTAATATTTTCTTTACGAATCACATTTCCAAGCATGTCAGTTACAACAATTTCAGCCACATCAGAATAATCTAGATTATAATCTAAAAAAGCTATCGAAGACGTAGGGTTTGGGTGAAATTCTGAAAAAGAAACAGTACTAAAATTGTCTTCAACAGAAGTAATACCTACAGTATAATTAACAATAGTACATGCCGAGTCAGAAGGGTTTGAAGTAACAAAGGCGCAATACTTTACCGAAGCAGAGGCTGGTGTATAACCTTTGTTGTCGTAATGTACCTGAAAACTATTCTGATCCACTTCTTGCGGAGAAAAGAGTTTAGATTGAGGAGAAACACTGGTTTGCGAACCGTAACACGATGTCCAACAAAAATAATTTTCTGTTCCCAATGTTTGATTGAGCGTTTGTCTAGAAACACTAATTTCTATTGATGAATTTGTTGTGTTCCTAACAGTTATTTCAGTTCCTATATCTCCAATTAGAGTCGTACAACAAGTAGGGTCAACCTCTGTTGTGTGAGCCTCAACACTAATACTCTGTGAA
Source organism: Flavobacteriales bacterium (assembly GCA_016779995.1). NCBI lineage: Bacteria > Pseudomonadati > Bacteroidota > Flavobacteriia > Flavobacteriales > Flavobacteriales bacterium. The sequence goes on along the minus strand of JADHMO010000003.1, from coordinate 31,224 downwards.
AAAGCTGATAAAGAGACCAAAACAGCCGATATTAATAGTAAATTTTTCATATTAAATCTGTGTGTTTAATTTATTCATTACAAATATAGTAAAAACATACTAAACTAGTTCGCTATTATACCTGCCAAAAAACACAATTGAAGACGTAAGAAAATGCTAAGACTCTAGTTTTACCTTTTCTAAAGAGGCAACTTTTCATTAATTTAGCAGTCCCTTAATAAGTGATATGTTGTGGTTTAATTGATTAATAACTCTAAACTTAAAAATTATGAAAAAAAAATTACTTCTCATTGCTACAATTGTTAGCTTTTCTTTGAACGCTCAGAACCTTGTAGATACTACTCAAGTAGAAAATAAAAATGTGTTACTCGAAGAATATACTGGTCGTCTTTGTCCATATTGCCCCGATGGACATAAAATAGCTAATGATATTAAAGTAGCAAATCCTAATGATATTGTACTAATAAGAGTTCATACAGGAGGATACGCCCCTACTAGTTATCCGAACTTAAACACAGATTTTGGCTCAGCTCTAGCAGGTCAATCTGGAATATCAGGCTACCCAACAGGAACTATAAATAGACACGTATTTAGTGGTAGCGCGATGTCTATGGGAAGAAATGCCTGGGCTTCTGTGTCAAGCGATGTTTTATTAGAACAAGCTGTTCTAAACATCGGCATGAATGCTGTAGTGGATACGGCAACACGTAAACTATATGTTGAAGTAGAAGTATTTTATAACGAAGATCAAGATGTTGATTTTAACAGACTCAATGTTGCTGTTTTACAAGACGATATCATTGGAAGTCAATCTGGAGCAAGTAGTTTCAACCCTGCTGATGGTTCTGACGCAGAATATAAGCATAAACATATTCTAAGGCACTTGCCAACAGGTCAATGGGGTGAAAAAATAGATTCCATTTCAGCTGGAACACTGGTTTATAAGCAAGTTTTTTATAATCTACCTGAGAACATTCAAGGTGTTGATTTAAAACTAGAGGATTTAGATATCGCTGTTTTTGTAACTGAAGATAGGCAAGAAGTATTGAATACTACTCATATGAAGCCGAAGATGGGTTCTGCAACTAGTATAACTGAAGCTACTAATTCAATAGAATCGATTGATATTTATCCTAACCCAGCAATTGATAAAGTAAACGTTGAATTTGAGATAAGAAAAGTTAGTAACATAAGCTTTAAACTATACAACCTTTTAGGTCAAAATGTAATGTCACAACAAAAAACTTTCTCAGCAGGTCATAGCAAACTACAAGTCGATATTTCTGACTTTGTTGGTGGAATTTATTTCTTAGAACTACAAAATGGAAATCAATCTTCAACACATAAAATAATTGTTAGATAAAACCCTTAAATGAAATGAAAAATCTACTACTCTTACCCTTATGTTTTGTGTTTTTTACACAAGCAAATGCTCAAATGGCTGATGGCAGTACTGCCCCAGACTTTACAGCAGACGACATCAATGGCAACAGCCATTCTCTTTTTGCCGACTATTTAGACAAAGGCATTCCAGTTCTCATCGATATCTCAGCAACTTGGTGCGGTCCGTGTTGGTCTTACCATGAATCACACGCTTTAAAAAATCTTTATAATATGTATGGACCAGATGCTAGTAATGAACTTATGGTAATACTTATAGAAGGAGCGTCCAACACATCCTTAGCTGACTTACAAGGAACTGGCTCTAACACTACAGGCGATTGGATTACGGGAACGCCATACCCAATAATTGACAACGCCTCTCTTTCAACTACATTTCAAATCCAATATTACCCTACAATCTATGGTATTTGTCCCGATAAAAAAATCTATCAATTTGGACAAAAAACTCCAGCTCAATTAAAGGCCCTTTTTGAAGAAAAGTGCGGAAATAGTATTCAGGGCACATCTAATAACGCCGCTTTACATGACAATATTCAGAAAGTTTGTCTTTCTGGAGAAGATGTAACGCCTTCAGTAGAAATCATTAACTTTGGAACTAACAATTTGACAAGTGCAAAAGTTAAGCTATATGAAAATGATAACGCCATAGACTCAACGGATTGGAGCGGTAACTTAACATCACTAGCTAAAGGAAGTGTTGAGTTTAATACCATAAGTAACATTACTGGTAATAGCTCCTATACTGCACGATTAGTGACCGTCAATAATAATACAGATACTTTTAGTGATGGTAATGAGTCAAGCTTGGAAATTGAACTTGCTCCATCTGAAACAGAAAACACCATTAAAATTACAATTGTAACAGACAATTACCCTGGAGAAACTTCTTGGAACCTAAAAGATAGTGATGGGAATACTTTAAAAAGCTTTGGCCCTTACCAAGCAGGACCAGGCTCCAATGGATCTGGAGGCGAAGACGCTAATAAATCATTCGAGTATTATGTGGCACTTCCAGAGGGTACAAAATGTTATGAACTAAATATTTTAGATAGTTATGGCGATGGTTTGTCAGATGCAACAGTTCAATCTGGATATGCTGTAACAGGTCATAATCTTGTTAGTACTGACATAATTAGTGAACTGACTAAACCAAATTTTGGCACTGATGTTAAAACAATTTTTGCAATAACCTCAGATGGTAATGGGCTAAATATGAAAGAAAATTCTTCCATTGAGTTTGGAGTTTTTCCAAACCCAGTGTATAATCAATCTGAACTCACTATTAGCTCAAATGAATTTGTTGAAAACGCACAAATTTCGATCTATAATGTATTAGGATCAAAAATTCTTGAATTAAATGATGTAGATCTAATTAAAGGCTCTAATACAGTCAACATAAATTGTGCTGAACTTGTAAGAGGTATTTATACTGTAAGCATTGAATCTAAATCGTTCGTTCAGTCTCAAAATATCTTAAAAATAGAATAATATCAGATTAAAAAATCAATTTTTAAAAATAGCCTTCGGGCTATTTTTTTTGTCAATAACTCTAGTTTTAACATAAATTTGTAATCAACCTTAAAGCAAAACTGCAGTTTAGAATAAAAATAATAAGGGAATTACATAATTAAATTTAAATTTGCTTAAATTTGTGAACCTAACAAAACAATACATTTATGACTAACTTTATCAAAAACCTATTTATAGTTTTATTCTTATCGACTTCATTCCTTGCATCGGCTCAACTTCCTGATGGCTCGATTGCTCCTGACTTTACAACTACAGACGTCAATGGAAATGAACACAGACTATATGACTACTTAGACAACGGATACACAGTAATTCTAGACATTAGTGCAACTTGGTGTGGTCCTTGCTGGAACTACCACTCAGGCGGTACATTCGAAGAAATTTGGGAAGCTCACGGACCTGTTGGAGAACCAGGCGTTAGTGCAAACACAACGGATGACATAATGATTTTATGGTTTGAAGGAGATCCCACTACTGCACTTAGTGAATTGGAAAATAGCAACCTTGGAAACTGGTTAGCACCAGATGGAAATGAAGTAAATTTCCCAATTAGTAATGATGACAACATTGCCGACTTGTACCAACTACCTTACTGGCCAATTATTTACACTATTTGTCCTAATAGAACCCTTACTGTGTCTGGTCAATTATCAGCATCAGCACACTATAACGGCATTGCAAACTGTCCTACAGAAACTGAAGGAACAAACGCTGCCTTGTTAAATATTGATACTGATATTCTTCCTAACGGATGTGAATCAAGTGCATCAGGAAATTTCTCAGTTGTTGTTCAAAATATGGGAACAAATACCCTAACTTCATTTAGTGTTGAAGTAAGTGCTAACGGACAGACTATTGCATCAGACGATTTTGACGGAAACCTTGATACTTACGAAACAACGACTATCAATTTTGGAAATATTACTGTTGAGACAGAAACAATTGAAGTAAATATTACTTCTACTGATGATAATGACAATGACAACTCTATGTCTCATACTGTTAATTTTTCAACTGGTCAGTCTTCTCAGATGGTTAAAGTCAACCTACTTACAGACAACTATGGTAACGAAACTTATATGCAAATCACTGACGAAAACAATAACATTATCTGGTTTGAAGGAAATGAGGCTACTGCTGGAATATCTGGAACTGGTCAATTAGCACCTGCAGATGCAACTAATCCATTAGGAAACAATCAACTTTATTCGTGGGATGTTACACTTCCAACAATAGGCTGTTTTAAATTTGAAATTACTGATTATTATGGTGATGGCTTAGCAGCTTCAACTAACACTAACGGTGGTATTGATGGAGATTGGTCTATTGAAGACAACAACGGTATCATCATTAGTCAACAAACCGTTCAGAATTTTGAAAATGAAGACGATACTTATTTTGAAAATACTGAAGCTGGAACATCTTCAATTGATGAAAATGACAACTTTGGTTTTGTTATCTATCCAAACCCTATGAACTCTAAGGCGACAATAAATGTTAACCTTTCTGAAAGTTCAGATTTGAGGCTAGATGTTGTTAATATACTTGGAGAAATCAACCTTACTAGAACATTTAGTTTAAATGCAGGAAATAATTCTTTGGATTTAGACGTTAGTAGTTTAACGAGTGGTATTTATTTTGCTCACCTTACTTCAAATGGTGAAACAAGTACAATAAAAATCACAGTTACTAGATAAAGGATAATTTGCTCAAAACAAAAAAGGTCAGTAGATTAGCCTAACTAATTTACTGGCCTTTTTTTAATGCTTAAAAACTAAAAAATACTATGAAAAAATTATTGATTTTTACCGCTTTTTTATCTTTCAGTTTACTCTCTTTTTCTCAAAATAGAACTTTGCCAAAAGTAGACTTGAAAACACTTGACAATAATACTTTTAACACTTCTGATTTCGATAATGATGGCAAACCTATTGTTATTAGCTTTTGGGCAACTTGGTGCAAACCTTGTATTAAAGAGTTAAACAATATTGCCGAAGTTTATGAAGATTGGCAAGACGAAACAGGTGTTAAAGTCATTGCTATTTCTATTGATGATGCTAGAAATATGAGCAAAGTAAAACCTAAAGTAAATGCCTTGTTATGGGATTACGAAGTGTATTGCGACCCTAATGGCGAACTCAAAAGAGCTATGGGTGTTGGCTCAGTGCCACACACTTTTTTACTTAATGAAAATAAAGAAATCGTTTATCAACATACTGGTTATAAAGATGGTGACGAATTTGATTTATTCAAAAAAATAGAAGCCTTATCAAAATAAATTATGAAAAGACTCACTATTATTATTACCTGTAGTTTTTTTTCGTTTATAACTTGGGCACAAGATAATTCTAACGGTACTATTCAGGGTGATTTTAATCTAAGCACCCAGAGTTATTACGAAGACCCTGCCATAAACGCTGAAAAGGTTGATGAGTTTATACTCATGAATGCTTATTCTAATATTCGATATAACAAAGGCAACTTTACAGCCGGTGTACGTTTCGAAAGTTATTTAAACGTTTTGCAAGGTTTTGAATCAAACTTTAATGGCAATGGCATACCCTATCGATTTGCTCAGTATAATGTTAATGGCTTAGATATAACAGTAGGTAACTTTTACGAACAATTTGGAAATGGTCTTATCTTTAGAAGCTACGAAGAAAAAACACTAGGCATCGACAATGTTATGGATGGTGTTCGTTTAAAGTATAGTCCACTAAAAGGATTATCACTTAAAGGGTTTGTTGCTACTCAACGTTTATTTTGGGAACAAGGCCCGGGTATTATAAGAGGGTTCGATGCTGACTTAAACCTGAATGAAGCTATATCTTCTTTAGAAAGCAGCAAGACAAATGCTATAATCGGAGGTAGTTTTGTGAGTCGTTTTCAAGATGATAACAATCCTGTATTTAATTTGCCTGAAAACGTAGCTGCTTATGCTATTCGTTCTACCGTTAACAGAGGTAAAATTTCTTTTAATACAGAATACGCCTATAAATATAATGATCCGGCAGGTGGTATAACCTATAATAATTTTGCTCCAGGAAGTGCCTTAATGACTAACCTTTCTTATTCTCAAAGAGGCTTGGGTATAATGTTAGAAGCACATAGAGTTGACAATATGGATTACCGTTCTAAAAGAGGTGGTACAGGAAAAGAACTCACTTTAAATTACATTCCAGCCATAAGTAAACAACACGCTTACACCTTGGCTGCATTCTACCCTTTTGCTACTCAGCCTTTAGGAGAATTAGGGTTTCAAGGGGAAATCAACTATACTTTTAAAAAGAAAAGTAAATTAGGTGGTAAATATGGCACACAAGTTGCTGTCAATTATTCAAGAATTAATGGACTCAATGGCGGCCCTTCAGAGTTAACCATAAACAGAGACCATACCCCCATGTTTTTTAGTGTTATTAATGAAGAACTCTATTTTAGAGATTTAAACTTCGACCTAAAAAAGAAAGTTAGTAAAAAGGTCAAGGTTATGCTGAACTACTTAGATGTTATTTACAATAAAGATGTCATAGAAGGGAAAATTATTGGCAAAAACGTACATGCTAGAATTGGAATAGCAGAGGTTAATTACAAAATAAAACCTAAACACACTTTAAGAAGTGAATTTCAATACCTTTCAGTTGATAAGAGTGAAGAATACTACAAAGATCAAGGCGATTGGGTAATGGGGTTGGTAGAATATACCTTTTCTCCACATTGGTTTTTTGCTTTTGTAGATCAATATAATGGCGGCTATACTAGCGAAGGCAAAACCTATGAGGCTGTACATTACCTCAATATCAGTTGTGGCTACAGCAAAGGAACAAACCGTTTTGAATTAGGATATGGTAAGGTCCGAGAGGGTATTTTTTGTGTAGGTGGTGTCTGCCGTAATGTACCATCATCTAATGGATTTACTCTTAATATAACTTCAAGCTTTTAATTATGAAAAAGACCTATTATTTATTTCTTAGTTTATTTATACTTAGTTTAACTTTTTCATGTGATGTCATCGAAAAAGATAATTTTACAGATCCTAACGCTGGTTTTCCTTGGCTAGGTAAAAAGGTGCTAATTGAAGATTTCACAGGCTACAAGTGTACTAATTGTCCAGACGCATCTTCTGAACTACACAAGATTGAAGAACTTTATCCTGACAAAGTAATCGGCATAGCCATTCATTCTGGTACTTTTGCAAAGCCAGGTGGTGTTTTTGTAACAGACTTTAGAACAGATGAAGGTAATGAAATTACAGATTTTTTCGGCCCCGAAGGCTTTCCAATAGGTATGGTCAATAGACAAGGATATCCTGATAATGTTCTGTTAAATTATACCGATTGGGCTAGTCAAGCTGGAGAACAATTACTACAAGCACCAACTATTGAACTCTCAATTTCTGAAGAAAATAATTCCGTTAGTGTTCAAGCAAGACGACTTACAGAGGCTAATAATAGTCTGAAATTAGTGGTATGTATTACTGAAGATGGTATTATTGACAAACAAATATATGGCTCAGACTTAATTGAAGAGTATGAACATAATCATGTACTTAGAAAAGTAATCAATGGAGCTTGGGGGAGTAATATACAATTGAGTAGTACTTCAAGCACATATAGCTATGACTATACTTTAGAAAATTCATGGGTAAGAAGTAACTGCAATATAGTGGCTTTCGTATACGACAATAGCAATAAAGAAGTTTTGCAAGTCGAAAAAATACACCTTACGGATTAATTACTATTTACAATGACAAAAATCTTAACCTTTTTATTCCTAGTTTGTTCTTCGCTTTTTGTTTCAGCTCAGAACATTACTGTTAGTAACACTTCAGATGCTACTAATTTTTTGGGAGCCTATTTCTCTCCCTTTGCTGAATCTATTGGAGCTGGCCTAAACAAAGGTTGGTATAATACAGCAAAGCCTCATAAATTGGCTGGTTTTGATGTTAGTCTAAGTCTAAACTTAATTACTATATCAGATGAAGTAGCTTCATTTGATGTCAATAGTATAGAAAACTTTAGCAGTACTTCTTCATCAACTCCAAGTATCATGGGGAGTGGAGAAGGTGCAATTATAAATTATCAAAACGGAAATGTAAACGGTCAATTTGTAATGCCTGACCAAAATATTGAAATAAAAGCTGTACCAATTCCAACTTTAAATGTAGGACTAGGCTTAATAAAAGGAACTGAAATCAATGTAAGATATATTCCGACTTATGAGTACGATATTGGCTTTGTAGGTAAAGGGTCTGTAGAACTTTACGGTGCTGGAATAAAACACGATGTTTTGCAATGGTTGCCTTTAAATAAATTTTTACCCTTCGACTTATCGGTTCAAGGTGCTTTTAGTCAATTCAACACCTCCTTTGAAATAGAAAGTCAAAGCGTTAGACAAGGAGTAGATTTAGACATACGAGCAAGTACAGTCAATCTTATCTTTTCAAAAAAGTTTGCCATGATAACTGCTTACGCTAGTTTAGGTCAAAATTTTGTAAGCTCTACACTTAATGCCAATACTAACTTTAGTCTAGGCAGCACAAGTACTTTAAATTTTGATTTCCCCTTAGAAATTAATATGTCAAACACTTCTGAAATGCAAGCTTCAGCAGGAGTTCGACTTCAATTTGCTATCTTTACACTTTATGCCAATCAGACCTTTTCTAGCTATCCAAGTACATCGGCAGGAATTGGCATCAGTTTTAGATGACACGATTAATTTTCATATGTATTTTTTCCCTTGCCATAAGTAGTTATTGCTATGGTCAAAATTTCAAAGCAGGACTTATTGCTGGTGTTAGCACTTCGCAAGTATCTGGCGACCAATTAGGTGGTTTTAACAAATTAGGCATCAAGTTTGGTGCATCGGTCAATCATTTTATAAATTCTGCTAGTCGTGGTCAGCTAGCATTGTACTATATCGACAAAGGGAGTAATGATGTCAATAGCGATTTTAGGATTGATTTATCCTATATTGAAACGTCATGGTGCGTTCAGAAAACATCTAAAGGATTTATTTATGAAGGAGGACTATTATTTGGTGTTTTGGTAGATGGCAAAACATACGATATCTATGGCTATGAAGACGTTCAAAAAAATGATTTCCATAAATTTGATATCGGCGCAAAATTAGCTGCAGGAGTTAAACTCAAACCTCAACTGACTATGTTTTGGGAATTGAGCAATAGTATTCCCTTTTTTCCCATACAAGACCACCCTGGTGGAGCTACCTACGGGCTAAACAAAGGCAAATATAATTCCATATTAAGTTTTTCTTTCCGATATTTGTTCTCTGAATGAGTAAGAAACAAAAAATAGTGGTTTCGGTAAGTGGTGCTAGTGGTGCTATCTATGCCAAAGTGTTATTCGACAGACTACAACAACTGCATAATCAAGTTGAAGAAGTAGGTATTTTGATGTCTGATAATGCAAAATACGTTTGGAAAACAGAATTGGGTAATACCGATTATAAAGATTTACCTTTTAAATTTTATAAGCCACAAGACTTTACCGCACCCTTTGCATCTGGTTCGGCTCGCTTTGAAACAATGATTATTTGCCCTTGTTCTATGGGTACATTAGGACGTATTGCTCAAGGCATTTCTAATGACTTAACTACTCGAGCTGCCGATGTTATCCTTAAAGAAAGAAGAAAACTAATACTAGTGGCAAGGGACACTCCCTTAAATCTTATTCATATCAATAATATGAAGACCGTTACCGAAGCAGGTGGTATCATTTGCCCAGCTACCCCTTCATTTTATAGCAATCCTTCTACTTTTGAAGAATTGGCGTCTACGGTTGTTGATAGAGTTATTGCCTTAGCTGGACTAGAGCAAGATTCTTACCAATGGGGACAATAATACCTTTTGTTTTGTAGTTATAGTGGTAAATTACAAAACTATGCTTCGTTTTTGCAAAACCATTTTACAAAAAGTTTCTTTCGACAAAAACTTATTTAAAAAAGAACTTAAAAAATCCACTCGTTTAGTCAATAAAAAAGAACAAATGGTATTAAAAATATGGTGTTTAACTACTTTTGCTAACTACAAAGACATTATTCTCGATGTGTTCGAAAACACTATTTAAGAAAATCTATATTTCTTTTTAAACCTGCAAACTTAGTCCGCTTTACAGCCGATTTCTTAAACACTTTTTTAAAGGTATCTTCCGTCAGTTCTTGCCAATCGCTTTTGTTCATATCTAATAAATCTGGGTGAGGTTTAAACCGTTCTTCGTTATGTGAGCTAGAAAACCTATTCCAAGGGCATACATCTTGGCAAACATCACAACCAAACATCCAGTCGTCCATTTTATCCTTCATCTCATTTGGAATAGAATCTTTTAATTCGATAGTAAAGTATGAAATACATTTACTTCCATCGACTTCATAGGGTGCTACGATAGCTTGTGTTGGACAAGCATCAATACAGGCGGTACATGTCCCACAATGGTCAAGAACTGGCAAATCTGCTTCCACTTCTAAATCAATAATCAACTCGGCAATGAAGAAAAAAGAGCCTTGTTTCTTATTAATTAGATTCGTGTTTTTACCCATCCAACCTAAGCCACTACGAACTGCCCAAGCTTTATCCATCACAGGAGCACTATCTACAAAAACTCTACCATTAACTTCCCCAATTTCTTCTTGAATAAATTGTAGCAATTGCTTTAACTTGTCTTTTATAACAAAATGATAATCCTCACCATAAGCGTATTTGGATAGTTTTGGAGCATCGCTATTTTGTTGCTCATCGGTATAGTAATTGAGCAAAAGAGAAACCACCGTCTTAGCACCATCGACTAACAATCGAGGGTCTAAACGCTTATCGAAATGATTGGCCATATAGGCCATTTCACCGTGTTTTTTCTCATTTAACCAACGTTCTAAACGAGGTGCTTCATCTTCCAAAAAATCAGCTTTAGAAAAACCACAATGAGAAAACCCTAATCGTTGGGCTTCCTTTCTAATTAATGATTTGTAAGATTTATTCGAAAAGTCCACCGATTTGTGAAGATGGGTTTAGCCCCAAATGCTTGTAGGCTTTTTCTGTTGCTTGTCTTCCTCTTGGAGTACGCATCAAATAGCCTTCTTGTATTAGAAAAGGCTCGTACACTTCTTCTATGGTGCCACTTTGTTCACCTACTGCTGTTGCTATGGTGGTTAGTCCGACAGGCCCTCCTTTAAATTTCTCAATTATAGCCGATAAAATACGGTTGTCCATATCGTCTAATCCGTGAGCATCTACATTGAGTGCAGATAAAGCCAAGTGTGTAATGTCTAAAGTAATACTTCCATCGCCTTTGACTTGGGCAAAGTCCCTCACTCTACGCAATAGCGCATTAGCAATACGTGGTGTCCCTCGACTTCGACCTGCTATTTCTTCGGATGCTGATTTAGAAATAGAAATATCTAAAATACTTGAAGAACGGTTAACGATGTTAGAAAGTGTTTCAACATCATAATACTCCAATCGTGAGTTGATGCCAAAACGTGCTCTTAAGGGGGCTGTAAGCAAACCTGAACGAGTAGTAGCCCCTATTAAAGTGAAAGGGTTCAGTTCTATCTGAACAGCTCTAGCGTTGGGCCCCGACTCTATCATGATGTCGATTTTAAAGTCTTCCATAGCTGAATACAAATATTCTTCAACTATGGGACTCAAACGATGAATTTCATCAATGAATAAGATATCGCCACTTTCGAGATTAGTCAATAAACCAGCTAGGTCACCAGGTTTATCGAGAACAGGGCCTGAGCTAATTTTTATACCTACGCCCATCTCATTGGCTATAATATTAGACAATGTCGTTTTGCCTAAACCCGGAGGGCCGTGTAACAAAACGTGGTCAAGTGCCTCCCCTCGCATCTTGGCAGCACTAACAAAAACCTTTAGGTTTTCAACCACTTTTGGCTGTCCACTGAAATCATCAAATTGTTTAGGGCGTAATGCCTTGTCCAATTCTAAATCTATATTGGATAGTGAATCTCGTTCTGGGTTTAAATTCTCATTCATCTAGAACAAAGATAAACTAAAATCAAAGTAAACGAAACAAGGCTGGATTAGATATTTATAATTTCTATTTCTACTCGCCTATCGTATTTGGCTCCCTTGTGCAAAGGGAATTGGTTTTCTAGACCAATATAAGATAGTCGATTAGGATTGACACCTTTGAATATGAGGTAGTCGTAAATACGCTTGGCACGGCGAGCAGAAAGTGTTTCATTCTGCTTTTCTTCTGACCAGCTAAAGTCTGCGTCATAGATATGTCCTTGTATCTGAATCACCAATTGGGGGTGTTTTACTAGCTCTTGATATAAGGTTTTGAGCGTTGGCATGGACTCTTCTAACAATAGGTCTTTTCCGCCTTCAAACAATATTCCATTCAATATAAACTTATCGCCTTTACTTATATTTCTGTGGGGATTGGTGTTAATACTAAACACAATATCTATTCTTCTGCTTTTTTCCATCAAGACATCCTTTTCATTGGGTGGACTTGAATCTTCTGAAGAATGGACACAAAAATGGATACTTTTCAAGGGTTGATTTTTGAAAAAAGATTTTAACTCTTTGGTGATAAACTTAGAGCGTTTCTTGGTTAGGTTTAAGAAGAAGTTCTGGTATTCGCCATCGTTGCAATAGCCCAGAACTTCTATGCGAACCACCACATTGGTGTGGCATACGCTATCTAAATATTTACGAAAGGTTAAGCAATCGTGTGCATTTAAGGTGCTTTTATGCTCGTCAAAAATGATACTGTGACTAAAAGCATTTAAAGCATCGGCTGAGATGCTAAAAATGCCAAAAACAAGTATTAAAAAGATGAGTCTTGTTAAGGTTTTCATAAGCGCAGCCTTAAATTATACGATACTTTGTTGTACGCATATACTAAGGCTTTGGTTACACTGAATTTGAAAAAAGTGTTTGTTAAAACTTAAAATCCAACTGTATGCTAGGGTGAAATTCGAATAAAGAAACACTACTTAGCTCATAAAAAAAAGGTAAAATATTGATAGCGGTGCGCTTATCTTTAGAATTCACACGAAAACCAGCAGCTAGAGAAATCCCATAATAGTAGTCGTTGAAGTATATTGGTTCATTTAATGAAACGTATGTGCCATAGTCGTCATAATAGTGATAGTCGCTATTACCGCGCGAATTATTGACTAAGCCACCACAAGCAAATAACAAAGAAGTGGATTTGTATTTGAGGACATCAACATTAAAATTCAAAGCATAAGATATAGACCTAAACTGATTGCCACTCTCACCAGTTAGGAATTTCATATTATAATGACCAATACTTAAGTTAGGGTTTATTCTCAATCGGTCTTTCCAAATTTCTCTTTGATAACCTAAAGAGTAAACATAACCAATACCATAATTAAAATCGTTATCAGAAAATCCTAAACCCAAACCAACTTTAATACTGCTTTTGCTGTTTTCTTGGGCTGACAGACTACAAGTTGCCGCTACAAAAAGAAATAAGAGAATGTGTGTTTTCATGATTAAAAATTTGAATTTAGGTAATTTTCTATTTTGCTAGATTTAAAACTTTTAAGAGACTCATTCCAACTACTAATATGTTGGTTATCATCTTTTTTCTTAACTAAGTCTTGAAGCAACTGAAGATATTTTGTGTAAATTTCATTAATGAATGACCCAAGATTTATAATTTGAACTTCAAAAAATGGTGGTCTCAATGGTGAATATTCTTCTATAACTTTAAAATAGTAACGATTATCTTTGATATAAAACCATAATGAAGGTTCAAGACTTTCTGCATTATACATTAAAAGTGTGTGCTTTGAGCCTTTAACAATACGCTCTAACCATTTTCTCAATTCATCAGACCAATATTCAACTTCGTAACCAGCAAAATAGGTTTCGAAAGTTTCAAAGTTTGAATTATTGGTTAATATAAAACAGATATCATGAAATTTATCAATATAAAATTCAATCTTAAAATTGGTTTCTTCAGAAACATTGAGTTGTTTTTTCATGATAATGGGGACTTTAAGAATAAGCAAAGTTAATAAAAAAGCCCCATCTGTCGATGAGGCTTTTATTAAATCAATATTAAATAAACTTTAATGTTCTTCTTCGCCATCTTTGAGTGGTACTACCTGAGAAATAAAATCTTCATCAGCACCGGGCTTACTGTAATCGTATGCCCAACGGTGTACGCTTGGTATTTCGCCTGGCCAATTACCGTGTATTCTATCGTGTGTAGGTGTGGTCCATTCTAAAGTGTTAGAACGCCAAGGGTTTTGTGGGGCATCTTTTCCTCTGAATATACTGTAGAAGAAATTGAAGAAGAAAAAGATTTGTGCCACCGCACCCAAAATAGCAAATACCGTTACTAATTCGTTAATCTCAACTAAGCCATCAAACATTGGGAAAGCGGTGTTGGAATAATAACGTCTTGGTACACCTGCCAATCCAATAAAGTGCATAGGATAGAATACCCCATAAGCTGAAATGAAGGTTAGCCAGAAGTGTACATAGCCTAAATTCTTATTCATCATCTTACCATACATCTTAGGGAACCAATGGTAGATACCTGCAAACATACCAAAGATAGCAGATAGCCCCATTACAATATGGAAGTGAGCTACTACAAAGTAGGTGTCGTGTACATTGATATCCAAAGCACTATCTCCTAAGATAAGTCCCGTTAAACCACCCGAAATAAAGGTAGATACTAAACCAATAGAGAATAACATGGCTGGTGTAAATTGTATATTTCCTTTCCATAAAGTAGTTAAGTAGTTAAATACTTTTACTGCCGAAGGAATAGCAATTAGTAAGGTCGTAAAAGTAAATACAGAACCTAAGAATGGGTTCATACCCGTCATAAACATGTGGTGTCCCCATACAATAAAGGATAAAAATCCAATGGCTAATATTGAACCTACCATAGCTCTATAACCGAAGATGGGTTTACGAGAATTTGTTGATACTACTTCCGAAGTAATACCTAAAGCTGGTAATAATACAATGTAAACTTCAGGGTGTCCTAAGAACCAAAATAGGTGTTGGAATAAAATGGGCGAACCTCCTGTTTGCGTTAGCATCTCACCTTGTATCATAATATCAGAAAGGTAAAAGGCTGTTCCAAAACCTCTATCGAATATCAAGAGTAGAGCCGCTGAAAGTAAAACTGGAAAAGATAATACCCCTAAAATAGCTGTTACTAAAAATGCCCACATTGTTAAAGGCATACGCGTCATAGACATACCTTTTGTTCGAAGGTTTAGAATGGTTACAATATAGTTCAGACCACCAAGTAGTGCTGAAACAATAAATAAAGACATACTAACTAACCATAGTGTCATACCCAATCCAGAACCCGGCATAGCTTGTGGCAAAGCACTAAGCGGCGGATATATAGTCCAACCAGCAGCGGCAGGTCCAGAGGTGACAAATAAAGATATGACCATCACTACAGATGATACAAAGAAGAACCAATAGGACAACATATTCAAAAATCCTGATGCCATATCTCTCGCTCCAATCTGTAGAGGAATAAGTAAATTAAAGAACGTACCACTAAGCCCCCCTGTAAGCACAAAGAATACCATTATGGTACCATGAATAGTTACTAAGGCTAAGTAAATATTGGGGTCCATTACACCGTCAGGTGCCCATTTACCTAAAAATGTTTCTAGTATAGGGTAGCCTTCAGCAGGCCATGCTAACTGCATTCTGAAAAATACGGACATCAATATAGCAATGACACCCATTACCATAGCCGTAATAAGGAATTGCTTAGCAATCATCTTATGGTCAGTACTGAAAACGTACTTGGAAATGAATGTTTCTTCGTGGTGGTGGTGTTCGTTATGATCTGACATATCTCTAATTATTCTATGTTCTTATTGTGCGCTTACTAAAGTTTTAAAGGTGTCTTGCTCTGCCATCCAAGCATCAAATTCTTCTTGGGTTTCTACAATCACTTTTATCTGCATGTTATAGTGGGCAGAACCACATATTTTATTACAAAGAAGGACGTAATCAAACTCTACAGCTTCCTCCCCTTTTTTAGCTCGTGCCTCGTTGATGAATTTCATTCTTTCAATCATCTCAGGGTCTTCACGCATTTCTTTGGTTGTTTTTGTTGGCGTGAATGCAAATTGAGTGCTCATACCTGGTACACAATTCATTTGTACGTTGAAGTGTGGTAAATAAGCCGAGTGAATAACGTCTTGTGACCTAAATTTCATTAATACCTGTTGGTCTTTAACCAAGTGTATTTCTCTCACGACTACATCGTCGTGCGATAAAGAGTCTCTTTCATCAACCCCTAAAGTGTTTATACCACCGATAAGTGTGTAATGTGCTTTTCCTAACTGATTGTCATCACCAGCATAACGAGCCGTCCAATTGAATTGCTGAGCGTAAACTTCCATTACTTTGGCATTGGTAGTGTCTGGCACCATAGTGTTGTTCCAAGTACTCAACCCAAATAAAATTAGACCTGTTAAAACAAATGCAGGAACAGAAGTCCATAGCAATTCTAACTTATTGTTGTGTGTTTGGAATAGAGCCGTATTACCTTCTTTCCCTCTGTATTTGTATGCAAAAACGAATAATAATGTTTGTGTAATGAAGAAAGTCACAAGTATCAATATCATGGTTGTATCCCATAACATTTTTATTCCAGCACCATGTACACTTACTGGGTCTGGGAGAATTAAATGTCCCCATAGTTTGAAAGAATAAGCCACAAAAGCTGTGAAGCCTAAACCGACAATTAACATTGCGAGGGCATTGTAACGATTATCTTGATCAGTCGTAATCTTGTCTTGAGGCCCTTTTAATTTAGCCGCAATTTCAATGATACGTACTATCTGTACGATTCCTATTATGGTCAAGACTATGATTAAGAAATTTAAAAAAGTAGTCATATTCGCCTGTATATTTTATTCGTTATCTCTTTTATATTAAATGTGGTGATGTATACTTTCATCAGCAAATGGGTGATTCTTAACAAATAGTGGGGCTTTTGTCAATGCTTTATTTACGATAAACAAAAACAACCCTAAGAATCCTGCAAACATGCCTATTTCAGTAAAGCCTATGTGCCAATGATCTTTCATTACTCCTGGTTCTATCATTAAAAATACGTTACACCAATGACCAATTAAAACAATAACACCAATAGTCATAATGTAACCGAAGTTTCTCTTACTATCTCTACTCATCAGAATAAGTAATGGGAAGATGAAATTAATCACAGAAGTTATCCAAAATAGAGCATTGTAGTTGTCCCAACGTGCCATATAGTAGGTCACTTCTTCAGGAATATTTGAATACCAGATTAGCATAAATTGTGAGAACCACATATAAGTCCATAGAATACTGAATGCAAAAATCCATTTACCTAAATCGTGAATGTGGTTTTCATTGACATACTCCAAATAGCCTTTACGCTTTAATACAATGGCAACCATAGCAATCATAGTAAAGCCTGTAACTCCCATTGAAGAAAATACAAACCAACCAAATAAGGTACTGAACCAGTGAGTGTCTATAGACATAATCCAGTCCCATGCCATCATAGAAGATGTATAGCCAAAGAATACAATAAAGATGGCTGATAGGGTTATACTTCTCTTATAGCTACTTAGTCCACCTTCTGTATCTTCTTGTCTTGAAAGTGCAATTAAACGTTTGGCAGCATACCACCAACCAAAGATGTAAGCGGCTGCACGAATAAAGAAAAATGGGAAATTTAAATACCCTTCTTTACCTGCAATTATAGGGTCATAATGCTCATCATTAGGATCCATAATACCATCAGCCATCCAGTGCCAAATGTGATTCCAATGTAATTTTCCTGCTACAATTATGAGTAACATAATAATACCTCCAACTAAGAAGTAAGAAGTAATACCCTCCGCTATTCGCTTGAAAGGAATAGCCCATGCTGCCTCAGAAACGTACTGAAGTGCTATAAAAAATATAGCAAATGCCGATATGGCTAAGAAAAAGTAATTATTAACCATCAAACTCGGCCATGCACGGTGTGCATCATTAATAAATCCGAATACAATAGCGACTAATCCTATTGCCATTAAGACGTAAGAAATTAACTTGGTGTTTTTTGTTACTGTGTACATATACAGTTGGTTTAATCTTAATTAGTTTCCTTTTTGTAATTCTTGAACGTACATTGTTATCAACCAACGTTCCGTATCATTTATTTGTGTATTGTGAGGACCCATTGCATTCAGCCCATAATAGATAGCGTGATAAATATGACCAGCATTTAAATCATTCATATTCTCACCCGTTCTACGAATCATTACATCATCAGCGTAGGAAGGAATAGCTCCATAAACAGGGTGCGTTATACTTCCTTTACCATCGCCATTTTTTCCATGACAGTGTGCGCAAAACATTTGATAAAGCTGTTTTCCTTTTTCAACATTATCTTCCGTATTTTCAAAAGGATTTTCTAGCTCTTTACCTGCTAAAAGATAATCTTCCAAAGTATTATCATAATCGAATGCGACAAAACCTCTAGGCATAGTTCCTTCAACAGACGGACGTGCATTCAAACTATCTTTAAAAAATGTATTCGAAGAATAAATTTCCAAGGACGGTGAACGGTACATATCAGGCATAAACTCATAACCCGGTTTGCCAACTTCGTTGTTCGAACAAGAAGACAATAACGATAAGACTAAAAATGGTATCGCTATTAGAAGGATATTACTATAAACTTTTTTCATTTTTAGGCAATTTCTTTAACGTTAATTTCAGTAGCACCCGTCTTTTTCAAAAGTGTGCTAATTGTCTTATCATCATCGGACTCTATTTCCATAAGAAACTTATCGTCAGTTGTTCTTGGGTCTGGACTAGCAGACTCCTGACCAGGGAATAGTTTACATTTGAATAGGTAAGTTATTACCATAAGGTGAGCTGAAAATAATACAGTCATCTCAAATATAATAGGTACAAAAGCAGGCATATTCAGATAATAAGCAAAACTTGGTTTACCCCCTATGTTTTGTGGCCAATCTAGTATCATTATATAATAGGTCATCCATATTGCTAAGGCACAACCAATGGCTCCATAAATAAAGGCTGCAATTGCCAAACGTGTTCTTTCCAAACCTAAGGCATGGTCCAAACCATGAATAGGAAATGGAGAATACACTTCTTTAATAGAAATATCTTTTGAACGGACTTCCTTAACACTGTTAAGTAGTACCTCCTCATCATCAAATATTCCGTAAATGACTTTTTTACTCATGTCTTTTACTTTTTATATTGTTCGCTAGAAGATTTAACAATCGTTTTTAATTCTGCTTGTGCTATTACTGGGAACGTTCTTGAGTACAATAAGAATAGTACAAAGAAGAAACCAATAGACCCCACAAAAATACCTATATCAACAAAGGTTGGAGAGAACATACTCCAGCTCGATGGTAAGTAATCACGGTGAATAGATGTCACGATAATTACAAAACGCTCAAACCACATTCCAATATTCACGAATAAAGCTAATATGAATGTAAACACAATGTTTGTTCTTAATTTTTTGAACCACATCAACTGTGGTGATATAACGTTACAGGTCATCATACTCCAATAAGCCCACCAGTATGGTCCTGTCGCTCTGTTAAGGAATGCATACTGCTCAAACTCAACGCCTGAATACCACGCCATAAACAACTCAGTAAGATAGGCTATACCAACAAGGTTACCCGTTAGCATAATAACGATATTCATATACTCAACATGCTTGATGGTAATATAAGCTTCTAAACCTACTACCTTACGCATAACTAATAATAAGGTTTGTACCATAGCAAAGCCCGAGAATACCGCTCCTGCAACGAAGTATGGTGGAAAAATAGTAGTGTGCCAACCTGGTATTACAGAAGTAGCAAAGTCAAAAGATACAATAGAGTGTACCGAGAAAACTAAAGGTGTAGCTAGTCCAGCCAGAACAAGTGAAACTTCTTCAAAACGTTGCCAATCCTTAGCTCTACCACTCCAACCAAATGATAGTATACTATATATCTTTTTACGTAAAGGCCAATATTTCTCATTAACCTTATCTCTAATCATAGCAAAATCTGGAATAAGACCTACATACCAAAATACAAAGGATACAGAAAAATAAGTTGATATCGCAAATACATCCCACAATAATGGTGAGTTAAAGTTAACCCATAACGAACCAAAGTTGTTAGGAATTGGGAATACATAATACCCTAACCAAGGACGCCCCATGTGAATAAGAGGGAACATCGCTGCCTGAACAACGGCAAAAATGGTCATGGCTTCTGCAGAACGGTTAATGGATAATCTCCATTTTTGTCTGAACAATAGTAATACTGCTGAGATTAAGGTACCAGCGTGACCAATACCTACCCACCATACGAAATTGGTAATATCCCAGGCCCATCCGACCGTTTTGTTCAATCCCCAAACACCAATTCCTGTTCCTATGGTATATCCTACGGATAAAATCCACCAAACAAATAATACTAATGAGATACCAAATACTATCCACCACATTTTGTTGGCTTTGGCTAATACTGGTTTTGCTACATCCACGGTAATATCGTGGTAGCTTTTGTTACCGAGAATTAGTGGCTCTCTTATTGGGCTTTCTTTTTGCATAATTTATTAATTAAGCTTTTCTATTTCTAATCTTAGTTTGATAAAATACAGATGGAGCAGTATTCAATGCCTCAAGCAAGAAATACCTTCTTTCATCTGATTTTAATTGTCTAACTTCACTTGATTCATCGTTGACATCACCAAATACAAGAGCATTGGTAGGACAAGCTGTTGAACAAGCGGTTTGTGCATCTTTATCTAATACCTTTCTGCCATCACGTTTAGCATCAAGTTTAGTTTTTTGAATCATCTGAACACACATGCTACATTTTTCCATTACACCGCGAATACGAACAGTAACATCAGGATTCAATACCATTTTACCTAAGTCGTCATTCATATTGTAGTCAAAGGCATCGTTTTCAGCATAATTAAACCAATTGAAACGACGTACTTTATAAGGACAGTTGTTAGCACAATAACGTGTACCTACACAACGGTTGTAAGCCATATGGTTTTGTCCTTCTGCACTATGAGAAGTTGCTGCCACTGGACAAACCGTTTCACAAGGTGCGTGATTACAGTGCTGACACATAACAGGCTGGAATGCCACATCAGGATTTTCTGATGGAACCTCCATAGCTTTGTATTTTGACACTGCTCCAAGACCTTGCTCCTCAGCAATTTCTTTAGTCATATCACTAGAGAAGTATCTATCAATACGTAACCAGTGCATATCTCTACTTTTTCTTACTTCTTCTTTACCAACAACAGGAACGTTGTTTTCAGAATGACAAGCTACAACACAAGCGTTACAACCTATACAAGAAGTTAAATCAATAGATAAGTTCCAAAAATGACCAGTTTCGTGATCGTGTTCTTTCCATAAACTCACCTCATCAGCAAACAATTTACCTTTATGAGTATCAAACAAAAGATCAGGATTACCAGCTTTAGGGTCAGCAATATAGTCTACAAGTGTTGCTTCCTTAATTAGGTCTCTACCCA
Organism: Flavobacteriales bacterium; assembly: GCA_016779995.1. Classification (NCBI taxonomy): domain Bacteria; kingdom Pseudomonadati; phylum Bacteroidota; class Flavobacteriia; order Flavobacteriales; species Flavobacteriales bacterium. Next base: position 9,701 of record JADHMO010000003.1, on the reverse strand, counting down.
TCATGGTATGATGTAACTGAACTGAAGCAAAACCGTGTTCGCCTTCAACTTTCTCAATTTTAACATCGGAAGAAGTGTAGCTATTGTTAAGAACTAATGGGTATGCATTTACTCCTACTCCATTACCAACTTTACCTGATGCTGTACGTCCATAACCTAATGCTAAACCAAGAGTGCCTATCGCTTGTCCTGGCTGAATAAGTACAGGAACATTTTCTAATACGACATCACCAACTGTAAGTCTAACCATATCACCATTTAGAGCACCATCAGAAATATTCCAATTAGAAAGACCATTTTCACGAGCAGTAGTCGCCGAAATAGTGAGGTAATTATCCCAACATGACCTTGTAATAGGATCTGGCAACTCTTGTAACCAAGGGTTATTGGCTTGTGAGCCATCACCAATGGAATTAGATTGATAAAGTGCTAATTCTAATCCTTGAGCTTGTATTGAAACAGACTTGACGTTAGCTGCGAAAGAGGATACTGATAGTGTATCTGAAGAAAGTTCTGCAATTCCATCGTGCAAAGAAGAAGACCAAGAAACCTTACTTCTCCAATAATTTTTTAAATAGGTGTAGTATTCTGTATCGTCACCACTCCAGACAAGTAAAGACTCTTGTATTTGACGGCTGTCAAATAAAGGCTGTATAGTAGGCTGTGTAAATGCCACTTGATTTGGTGTTGCTTTGGCATCTCCCCAGCTTTCTAAATAATGGCGATCAGGACATACATATTCTACATTAGTAGATGTTTCGTCCATACTTAATGCCGTAGAAATAGTTAAAGAAACTTTTTTCAAACCAGCATTATAGGATTGTGCGTCAGCTAAAGTGTATGAAGGATTGACACCACTCATAATTAGTGCACCAACCTTTCCGTCATTCATATCTTTTATTAGTTGAGCAACAGCATTATCATCACCAGCTTTCAACAAGGATGGCTGCCCCATATCTATGGTCTTACCATAGTTGCCGAGCATATCGTTTATAGCGTTAACCATAATCTGAACAGCTTTATCGTTGCTATCACAAATTACTAAGGATTTTCCTTTGGCTGAAGATAACTCCTCTACGATATCTTTAATTTTATCGTTTGCTGTAGAATTTCCTTTTAAAGTATCGTATAAGTTTTCTAGTAAGTTTAGCTTCTCAGAAGGCTTTACTGGAATCCTTACATCAGCATTAGAGCCCGATAATGACATGTTGGTCTCAATCTGAAAATGACGAGACATTTTTCCTGATTTCGGATTTCTATTTGCTATGTATTGTTTTTCAAAAGAGGTGTTTAACCAACTTCCTAAGAAGTCAGCACCAAAGGATACGATAACATCAGCTTTATCTAAGTGATAAGTAGGTATTACTCTTTGACCGAAAGATTCTTTGTTTGCATCTAGCATTCCTTGAGCAGAAATAGCGTCATATTGAACGTGCTTTGCGGCATACTTTTTACCAAATGCATCAATAATGGCCTGTGTTGTTGGGCTAATAATTGTATTCGTTAATACTACAACATCACCTTCTACATTTGAAAGCCTAGTTGTAATATCAGCATCAGCATCAGACCAAGTAACTGGCTTTCCATTTTTCATCGCACCTTTAAGGCGATTTGAATCGTATAGTGATAAAACAGAAGAAATAACCCTTGCATTAGGAGTTGCTGATGTTAAATCGTTAGCTTTAATAAAAATTGGTCTTCCTTCACGAGTTTTAACAAGTACGTTAGCAAAATCATTGCCATCATAAAAAGTAGAAGCATACCAATTGGCAACACCCGGAGTAATCTCTTCTGGCTTTACTACGTAAGGGATAGACTTAATAACTGGTGTTTCGCAAGCAGCAAGTGTAGCAGCGGCTGTACTAAAACCCAAGAATTTTAAGAAGTCCCTCCTTGAGGTACTTGTTTCTGACAAATTTTTGTCGTCTCCTAAGAAATCATCAACAGGAATGTCTTCAACAAATTCATTCTCTTTTAGTTTGTCAACAACTGGGTCGTTAGCTAATTCCGCTAATCCCTTCCAGTATTTTTTTTGCTTAGTCATATGTTAAACTAATTTATTTTCTATTCTAATAATGACACTTACCACATTCAAGACCACCTATGGCTTCAACATTAAATGTTTCTCCAGGATGATTCTCTTTAAATTTGGCATGCATTTCTTCATAATAATCGTTGTCAGCCACTTTAACTTCCGTTTGTCTGTGACAATCGATACACCAACCCATTGTTAACTCAGCATGTTGTTCAACAACTTCCATTTCTTCAATAGGACCATGACAATCTTGACATTCAAGACCACCAGCCACAACGTGCTGAGAGTGATTGAAGTAAGCTAAGTCAGGCAGGTTGTGAATCCTAACCCATTTGATTGGTTTTTGTTCATAGCCTTCTATATATTGTCCTTTTTCAGGGTCAAAACCAACCGCATCGTAAATCTTTTGAATCTCTGCTTTTCCTGAAGGCCCTTCGTTAATGTAAGTGTGACAATTCATACAAACATTGGCAGATGGTATAGCAGCGGACTTACCGTGTCTAGCAGAATGGTGACAATAATTACAGTCAATTCCATTAATACCAGCGTGTAATTTATGAGAGTATGCAATAGGTTGCTCAGGTGCATAGCCCTTAGTAACACCTACTCCTGACATTAAATTCCAGGCAGAGTTTAGACCTAAACCTGCAATAAACAAGACCGTAAGAACAACTAATGATTTTCTTTCAAGGAATGCATTAGCTAGTGTGATTGTAGATTTAAATAAATCTTCACTTTCTTCTCCCGCAACTTCCTTAAGCGTGTTTTTAATTTTCCATAAACCTGCAATAACAAGCAATAAGACAATAGCAATAGTGAGTATTACATAGTCTGATTTTTGATCTTCAACTACAAGCGTTCCACCATCAGCAGAAGCTGTTGCTGTAACAGCTTGTTTTTCAGGAGCTTCTTCGACATAAGCCAAGATATTTCTCACATCATCATCTGAAAAGTACGGGAAGGCTGTCATTGGTGACTTGTTGTACTCTTCATAAATAGCAATTGCATCAGCATCTCCAGAAGCAATTAACTCGGCAGAGTTTTTAATCCATTTAATCAACCATTCCTCAGAATATTTATCGCTAACACCTCTTAGGGCTGGACCAATTAACTTATTGTCAATCTGGTGACAGGCTGTACAATTAGCTTTATACAATTTCTCACCTTCTTCAACATTTTGTGCTGATACAGAAGTGGAAATAGCAAATAATAGGATAATTAGCGAGGAGAATATTGTGACAGGATACTTACTTAACTTAATAAATTTAGTCATGTTTATAAACGTATAATTCAGTTGTAGCAAAAGCTAGATTTTTCTCGACCACAAATGTATTACATTCCACTATTTTTAGTCTTATGAGTTTTATTTTTTTACCCCAATTTATACTGATTCTAAATAAGTTTCGTTTAATCTTATATTACACTCAAATTCACACACTTAGAAACATAAAAATCTATATTTGCAAAATGAAAGGTTTAATATTTATTACAATTTGTCTTTTTTCTGGCTCAATTATAGCCCAAAACACTGAAAATATGACAATAAATGATAGTCGAATTGATAGCTTAATGTCAACTCAAATTAAACTAAATAATTCAAAACGTGGCGTAGATGGCTACAGAGTCCAAATTCATCATAATCAAAGTCAAAGTAGGGAGGAATCTCAAAAAGTACGCGCACAATTTTCATCAGATTTTCCTCATTTGAAGACTTATCTAGAATTCAAATCGCCATATTATAAAATACAAGTTGGAAACTTCGTAAACAAACTTGATGCTCATAAAGTTCAAAAAGAGATAAGCAGAAAATATAGAGGTACTTACATCGTTCCAGCTACGGTTCCGTTCGAAGAAGTTGTAAACTAATTAAAGTTTCTTTTTTATTTCTACTTCTTCAAATCCTTCAATAATATCACCAACCTTAATGTCATTAAAGTTTTTGATACTTAATCCGCATTCATATCCAGAAGAAACTTCCTTAACATCGTCTTTGAATCGTTTTAAGGTCGCTAATTCGCCGGTATATACTACTATTCCATCTCTAATGACTCTCACTTGGGTGTTTCTAGTCATTTTACCATCCAGCACATAGCATCCCGCAATAGTTCCAACTTTAGAAATTTTGAAAGTTTCTCTAATTTCAATATTACATACTATTTTCTCCTCAATGTCAGGTGATAACATTCCTTCCATTGCTTTTTCAAGTTCTTCAATAGCATTATATATCACGGAGTAAAGACGTATATCAATTTGTTCGTTTTCTGCTAATTTTCTAGCATTAACTGATGGTCTTACTTGGAATCCAATAATTACCGCATCTGAAGCTGCTGCTAACATCACATCAGACTCTGAAATTTGACCAACAGATTTGTGTATGATATTTACTGCTATTAAATCCGTTGATAGCTTCTGTAAAGAATCTGAAAGAGCTTCTATAGAACCATCAACATCACCTTTTATAATAATATTAAGTTCCTTAAAGTCTCCAAGTGCCAATCTTCTACCAATTTCATCTAGAGTAATGTGTTTTTGAGTTCTTACTCCTTGCTCCCTTTGAAGCTGCATACGCTTTGTGGCGATGTTTTTAGCTTCTCTCTCATCGTCCATTACATTGAACTTATCACCAGCTTGAGCTGCTCCATTTAAACCTAGTAGAACAGCTGGTGTAGACGGCCCTGCATGGTTCATTTTAGCATCTCTCTCATCTAATAAGGCTTTGACTTTACCAGAATAGCAACCAGCTAAGACGTAATCTCCTACTTTCAGAGTTCCTGCTTCCACTAATATAGTTGTTAAGTAACCTTTACCTTTATCGAGAGAAGCTTCAATTACAGTGCCTATAGCATTTTTATTAGGATTAGCTTTGAGGTCAAGTAATTCCGCCTCTAACAATACCTTCTCCAATAACTCGTTAATCCCCTGTCCTGTTTTTGCTGAAATCTCTTGCGATTGGTACTTACCTCCCCAATCTTCTAGTAAAATGTTTATTGCTGATAACTGCTCTTTAATTTTATCAGGGTTGGCAGTTTCTCTATCTATTTTGTTGATTGCAAAAACCATAGGAACACCAGCTGCTTGAGCATGACTAATTGCTTCTTTGGTTTGAGGCATTACTTGATCATCAGCAGCAACAACAATAATTACCACATCTGTAACTTGAGCACCACGCGCCCTCATAGCTGTAAAAGCTTCGTGTCCCGGCGTATCTAAGAAAGTAATTTTTTTACCATTTAAATCCACTTCGTATGCACCTACGTGCTGAGTAATTCCACCTGCTTCACCACTAATTACGTTTGCGTTTCTTACGTAATCTAAAAGGGAAGTTTTACCATGATCAACATGTCCCATTACCGTTACGATAGGTGCTCTTGGCATCAAATCTTCTTCAGAGTCTTCATCTTGAGAAATAGACTCTTGTACTTCAGCGCCAACAAATTCGATAGTATATCCAAATTCTTCTGAAACAATAGATAATGTTTCTGCATCTAATCGTTGATTTTGTGTCACCATCATACCAAGTGAAAAACAAGCAGATATAACTTCTGTTGGCGGAACATTCATCAATTGAGCAAATTCAGCCGTAGTAACAAACTCTGTTACTTGTATAGTTTTGCTTTCCTCCTCAATTTTTATTAAGTCTATTTCTTCTTGTTCTTTTCGAGCTTGTCTTTTCTCTCTTCTTAACTTAGCTCCTTTGTTCTTTCCTCCACTTTGTAACTTAGCCAAGTTTTCTCTAACCTGTTTTTGGATTTGTTCAGGTGTAAGTTCAACCTTTGGAGTCGTGTTTTTTCTATCTTTATTAGGTTTAGCTGTATTAGGTTTTGTAGAGACTCTTTTTCTTTTCTTTTTACCTTCAATTTTAGCAGAAGAAGAAGCAACTGGCTTTTTAAACTTAGATAAATCAATTTTTTCAGAGGATACAATAGTTGGTCCATCCAACTTTTTGGCTTTTGCACGAATAACAGAAACTCCTTTTGTCGTTTTATCTTTAGAGGCAGTTGTAACAACATTATCTTGAGATGATTCTTCAGGGTTTTTTGATTGTTTGTCAGTTTTTTCAACGACTTTTTCATCAGACTCTTGAGAATCAGAAGGTTTTTCATGAACAGGGGCTTCAGGCTTTTGAGTCGATGGCTCAGCAACCTCTGCTTTTACCTCCTCTTGTTTAGGTGTAGATTTTGCCTCAGCAATATCAACTTTTGAAACTATTTTTAAGCCCTCCATCTTAGGAACAGAAACACGAACTGTTTGAACTTCTTCTTTTTCCTGACTTTTTTGCTCGGTCTCAGCTTTCTTCAATTCTTTGGCCTCAGCTTTAACCTTTTTATCAGGCTGATATTCATCTACTAATACTTCATAGGTTTCAGGTGAAATCTTTGAATTTCTATTCAAATCATCCACCCCTTTACTAGCTAAAAATTCTAAAATAGTGTCAACACCAACATTAAATTCTTTAGCAACCTTTGATAATCTTTGTGACTGTTCTGCCATAATTTCGTTTCAAATCATATTTATTCGAGCTCTGCCTTTAGTATTTCTAATACTTCACTGACAGTCTCTTCTTCTAAATCGGTACGCTTTACAAGATCTGCAATATCTAATTTTATTACATCTCTTGCAGTATCACAACCAATAGATTTTAATTCATCAATAATCCAACCTTCAATTTCGTCAACAAATTCTGTCAATTCAACATCGTCATCGGCTTCATCAATATTTCTATATACATCAATTTCATATCCAGTTAGCATACTCGCCAATCGTATGTTGAATCCTCCTCTACCAATAGCTAGAGACACTTGATCTGGGTGAAGATATACATCAGCTTTAGAATTTTCTTCATCTAGCTGAATAGAAGATACTTTAGCTGGGTTCAATGACCTTGTAATGAATAACTGAATATTATCTGTGTAGTTGATTACATCAATATTTTCATTTCTTAATTCTCGTACAATTCCGTGAATCCTAGCACCTTTCATTCCGACACAAGCTCCAACAGGGTCAATTCTTTCATCGTAGGACTCAACCGCTACTTTTGCTCTTTCTCCTGGCACACGAACAATCTTTTTTATAGTTATTAGTCCATCGAATACCTCTGGCACTTCTTGCTCAAATAATCGAGCTAAAAACTCAGGAGCTGTTCTGGAAAGGATGATTAATGGATTGTGATTTCTCATCTCTACGCTTTTAACAACTGCTCTTATGGTGTCACCTTTCTTAAAGTAATCACTTGGAATAGCTTCAGACTTTGGTAAAATCAATTCATTTTCTTCCCCGTCAAGTATAAGAACTTCATTTCTCCAAACTTGATAAACTTCACCATTGATTATTTCACCTATCCTATCTTCATATCTATCAAAAATTTCTTTTTTCTCTAAATCTAAAATTCTAGAAGTAAGGGTTTGTCTTAATGCTAAAACTTGTCTTCTGCCAAAGTCTTTCAAGAAAACTTGTTCAGATACTTCTTCTCCAATCTCAAAATCTGGCTCAATTTTAATGGCATCTGTATAAGAAATTTGTAAATTACTATCTTCAATTTCTTCGTCAGCTACAATTTCTCGGTTTCTCCAGATTTCTAAATCACCTTTATCAATATTGATAATGACATCTACATTTTCATCTGTGCCATACTGTTTTATCATTATACTTCTAAAAACATCTTCAAGAACGTTCATCATCGTTTCACGATCTATGTTTTTAAATTCTTTAAACTCTGAAAATGATTCAATTAAATTTGTCGCATTCATCTTTATAATGTAATTTAAAAGGATATAACAACCTTAGTTTTGTCTATCTGGTCAAAACTTAATGATTGTTGTTCAATAATTTGTGTTTTCTTTTTTCCTTGTTTTTTATTTGTGATTGTTTCTAATGTTATTCCTTCTCCTTCTTTCGCATCAAGCATTTTACCTAACAGCTCTTTTCCGCCTTTTAGATAAACGTTGACATCTCTACCAATACTCTTCTTATATTGTTGAAAAACCTTAAATGGTTCACTCAAACCAGCACTAGCAACCTGTAAAGAGAAGTCGCATTCATCTCTATCTAAAGCTGACTCTATATGCCTACTCAAAGTAATACAGTTTTTGATACTTATACCATCAAAAGAATCTATCAAAACTTCTATTTGGTTTGACGAACTAACTTTCACATCAACAAGAAAAATAGACTCGTTTTCTAGAATGTAATCGCCAACAAGTTTTATTATTAACTCTTTTTTTAACATAAAAACATTTAACAAAAGAGGGGGCGATAGGCCCCCTCATTAAAAAACAATCGTGTGCAAATGTAATACTTTTTTAGAGATATTTCAAAAATAAACCTTATTACTAGTGCAATACTATTCTTTCTGTTTTTACAATATCGTCCGAAACCAATTGCAAGAAGTAAACTCCTTTAGCATAATTTGATATATCAAAGCCTATAACACTTGTTTCAAAACCAACATTGAATTGCTTACGATAAACTTCTTTACCAAACGCATCGACTAATCTAATATTTACATTTTGCTCAATTATCTTATCGAAAGAAATATTAACCAATCCATCAGTTGGATTTGGATATACTTCAACCTCAAATGAATTGTCCTGAGCTATTTTACCTCCTGACAGTGTCGTATACGAACCTGAAGCCCAAGATGAGAAGAAGTTTGTTTCGTCATCACAAATAGACCTTATATAATAGGTAACGTTAGTACCAACAGGAACATCTGAAACAGTATAGTCTGAAACTGTTGGATAAACATTCACCCAACCGTTACCAACATTGTAAATCAATCTATACATTGGGGCTGAACCTTCCCAATCAATGGTCAAGTCTGTTCCCGAATTAGAAACGACTATATCAGATGGCACATCACAAGTTAAAGAGAAAGACTGTACTGCAGACCAAGCAGATTGTTGGTCGTTTGGACAGTTTGCTCTAATATAGAAAACATTTGTTGTAGAACCCGAAAGGCTGAGCGTAATACTATTTGATTCTGTTGTTACTGTGGTAAAACCTGAACCAAAATTATACAAAATTTCATATGATAACGACCCGACAAGTTCATCCCAAGAAATAGTAGCTTCAGATGGGTTATAATTTATTACAATGTTTTCAGGAGTTAAACACTCAAATAAAGTTGAAAACGAAGTAACATAAGGCACTGATAAACAACCATAAGCTGAAGAATAAATCTCAACTTCATAAGTAGTTGATGGAATAAGGTTAGTAAGATTAATAGAGGAACCTAAATGACCATCGATTGCAGTCCAAGTCGCACCTCCATCAGTACTGTAACGGATGTTGTAAACCCCTGTCGGTGAAGCATTATTCCAATCCAAAGTCGCTGCAGTAGAAGTAACATTGTCAATCTCCATAGTACTTACTGCAGTTAAACTAATCATATTTAAAGTCATTACCTCTGAAGTTACTTCACAACCTTCTGAAGTAAGTACAACAACATAATAATTACCAGCTGAAGAAGCTGAATAAGTAGAACTTGTTGCACCATCAATCATGTTGTAAGTGATATTGCCATTGCCGTTGCCGTTACCGTTGTTATTTGAAGTACCTAAATACCACTGATAAGACGTATAGTCTGATGACACACTCAAAGTAGAAACATCACCAGAACAGAAAGTTGTAGCACTAGCCTCTACAGAAACAGAAGGACAAGTTGGTA